>CAZCTE010000006.1:0-17000 GCA_964501395.1 uncultured Atopobium sp. | reverse complement strand
ATCGGAAGACACCGACGTCTCAGCGAATTGCACGTTGCCTCGCGACGCCCCGCCCGCCACACAGCGGGCGGGGCGTCGCACGTAACACGGGCAAACCCAGCTCTGTCAGTTGACCCTGTCAGGCAGCCATTGGCGTGGCCCCCACGCAGTCACGGCGGCGCACTTCGACCCCCCTGCCATCGCCTCCTTGATCTGGCGCCTCATCTCGCGCCGTTCTCCCCTCTTGATGCATTGCGCGAAACAATGTTGTCGGATAGGCTGGGATTGGGGACGCCAGTCGGACAGCAGACACGAAATGAGTCGCCATGGCACGTAGCACAAAGGCCATCTTGCGCGCACTCCTACAATCCGAGAAGCCCATGACAAGCGTTCAGCTTGCTCTCATGGCGGGGGTAAGCTCTCGTACAATTAAACGCGAGATGCAGATCATCTCCGAAATTCTCGAGACGCATGGGGCAACCCTTCACGCTGGGCCTACCGGCTATCAAATATCTATCAATGATGAAAGTGAGTTCTTTCCTTGGCGCAAACAGGTGCTCGACACGCGCATGCAAGCCGAGAATGCCTCTCAAATCCGACAGATTGTCTGCGAGCTGCTCTCGAACGACTATGTGACACAGGACGCACTTGCTGAGAGGCTCTATGTAAGTCGCTCAACCGTCGGAAAGCTCATGCGCTCCGTGCGTCTTGTTCTCGACGAGAACCAAATCGTACTCAGCAGCCGCCCTCATTATGGCTATTACCTCATTGGCAAAGAATATACAATTCGTAATTTTATGGTGCGCTGGCTCCTGGCCGACCAGGACATGACGATTTGCGATGAGCCGTCCCTTCTCGACCGCTGTCGAAACTACCTCGAGTTTCTGCGCATCGTCACCCGCCTCCTCGTGAACGATAACTACGAGGAGGGAGATCCACGAACGCAAGGGCTCCTGCGATACTTTGTTGTCACAGGCGCGCGCTGCGCTCGTGGACAGCACGTAGACGACGAAAAGGAGAACGCTGTCTTTGACAGAGGGCCGACTGAGCTGGCACGCAACATTGGGCAGGCCATTACTGATCATTTTGGCGCGCGCATGACTCCAGGGGAGCTGAGCTATCTCACGTCACTGCTCGGCAACCAAAAGGCGCTGAGCGGCCTCAAGGGCCCCACACCTGACGCAGGCTATTTCGAGGACATTGTCGACGAGTGCATCAGAGAGCTCAGAAGGGTCTATGGCAGGGATTTCTCCGATGACGAGGTCCTTCGTCGAGGGCTCGTGGCGCATCTCTACTCAACCTGTTCGCTCATGAGCATCGACGCCGAGCTCCGTCTTCCGATGCTCGCCATGGTCAAGGCCCAGTACTTCGAGGCGTACAACTATGCTGTCATGTGCGGGCAACTGCTGTTCGATCGCTATGGCCTTCGGTCGAACGAGGACAGCCTTGGCTATATCGCAATGCATTTCGCCGCCGCAATCGAGCGTCAACGAGCATGCAACCGTTTCAAAATTGTCGTGGTCTCAGAAAGCGGGCGCGGAACTTCCGAGCTCCTCCGCACTCGCCTCGGCACAAGTTTCCCGCAGATCTGCGTCAGCGACGTGCTTTCGCGCGCGCAGCTCCCGAGCGTCGACGTCTCAGATTACGCATTCCTTGTATCCACCGTTCCCCTTGAGCAATACGATGTCCCTCATGTCCGCATAAGCCCCCTTCTCGACGAGAAGGACATCGAAAAGGTTCGCAACGCCCTCGACTACTTCAGAGATGCTCACGAGATACGAGACCTCTTTACTTCCGAGCTCTTTTTTCCGCACATCAAGGCGGAGACAAAAGCGGAAGTTTTCGACGTAATCTTTGAGAAGCTGGCAGGTGCCGGCATTCTGAAACCCGGTGATGACAAGCTATTCCTGCAACGTGAGCAGGTCTCCTCGACCGAAATAAACCCTCTCGTCGCAATTCCCCACTGCATCCGAGAGGAGGGCGGCACATACATTTCCATCTTTACAACCACACGGCCTATCGACTGGAAGCGCAGCGATGCCCAGCTCATTATTGCGGCACTCATCTCGCGCGACGAGGGAATCAACCGCAGGGTGTTCCCCATGATGTACCGTCTCACCAAAGATGAGTCCAAGGTGAGAAGGCTCGTCAGCATTACGGACTTCCAAGATTTCAAGGATGAGCTCTTCTACCCTTCGTTTATCGACGAGAGCGACTTGTCACGCTGAGACACTGTGATTTCGCTTGCGCGCTGTCATCACCCGGTGACATGCGTTATGCAGAAAAACCTTCACACTCGAGCTCCAAACAAAACAGAGAACTCTATCGATGCGTCCGTAGACTATGAGCCAACGGAGGTGTCGGTACCACACCCGCATGAGAATGGAGTCAGAGATGGCAAAGAAGAAGGTTGTCGCGGTCTGCGCCTGTCCGGTCGGGGCGGCTCACACCTACATCGCCGCCGACAAATTCACTGCCGCCGCGGAAAGGGCGGGCTTTGACGTGCTCGTTGAGACTCAGGGCTTTGGCGGAATCGAAGACAGGCTCACCGATGATGACATTGCTGAGGCGGACTACATCGTTCTTGCCAACGAGGTCCCTCTCGAGGAGATGGAGCGCTTTGAGGGCTACGATGACAAGACGGTTCACTGCCGCATTGCCGAACTCGTGCATAACCCCACCAAATTCATCGAAGAGAACCTCACGTAGGTACCACGCTCAACGACTACCAGAAGGAGCCCCTCGTGACTGAGAAGAAAGAATCGACCTGGGATGTGATTCAGAAGCACCTGATGACGGGAATCGGATACATGATCCCGCTTATCATATCCTATACGCTCGTTCAAGGTTTTATCAATCTCATCGGATCGGCCGTCGGCGTGAGCCTGAGCGCCGAAGAGGCGTTGCAGGATTCCAACGCCCTCGTTGCCTTCGGAGCTTGGATTATCCAGACTGCTGCGCCCGCATGCCAAGATCTCATGTACCCGGTCTTCGCTGGCTACCTGGCCTATTCCATCGGCAGCAAGGCAGCACTTATCCCCGGTTTCATTGGCGGCCTGTTTGCACTGAACGGCAACTCCGGCTTTATCGGTGCGCTCGCAGCGGGCTTTTCTTGCGGCTACTTCATGAAGTGGCTCGTCAAGACCTGGAAAGTCCCCCGCTCCATCCGCTCTGCGATGAACCTCACGGTCTATCCCGCGGTTGGTGGTCTCTTCGTAATGACACTCATGTACTTCATCGTAAACCCCATCGGCTCGGTCATTATGACCGCCCTCACTGACCTCATCCTGTCTGCGGGCGACATGGGCGCCATTCCATTCGCCGCCATCATTGGTGGCATGATGGCCTTTGACTGCGGCGGACCCGTCAATAAGGCCGCGTTTACGGTATGCACCACTCTGATGGGAACCGGTATCAATATCGTTCCGCTTGCCATCGGCGCGCACGCCGCACCGCTCGGGTTTGGCTTGGCCTATCTCATCGATCGATTCGCGTTCAAGAGCAAGATCCTGCCCGAGGAGCTCCAGGGCTCGGGGATTCCCGCGCTGTTTATGGGGTTCTTCAACGTAACCGAGGGGGCACTGCCCGCCGTGCTCTACGATCCGGCAGCAATGGTACCCATTAACGTCATTGGCACCGCCACCGGAGCCGTCGTTGCCCAGCTGCTCGGCGCGCACTATGAGACGTTCGCCGGATACGTCATGTTCTTTGACGTCAAGTTCCTTGGCGGTCTCATCACCAGCATGGTCATCATCGCTGTCCTCATGCTGTTCCGCATGAAGTTCCTTTCCAAGAAGCGTGGCGAGGCTGTCGAGGCCACCGCCTAGCCCAACGTTCTCCCGTTGCCGTGCGCACCTCCCTACAATCCCCTCTTTTTGTAGGGAGGTGCGCTTTTCTGGAAGGGAACAACCCTTATGGCAATGATCTTTACGGTGGTTCCACACGTTCACTGGGATCGCGAATGGTACTTTACCGAG
The DNA here is from genome assembly GCA_964501395.1 of uncultured Atopobium sp. GTDB lineage: Bacteria > Actinomycetota > Coriobacteriia > Coriobacteriales > Atopobiaceae > Thermophilibacter. Next base: position 13,044 of record CAZCTE010000006.1, on the reverse strand, counting down.
CAGAAGTCCCGCGTCTACCTCAATCGCTATCTCTCGGACGTCCTGGACGCCCTCGACGATGATCCTCGCATCATCCAGTACCTCTTTGACGCGCAGGCCTCCCTTGTCGACGATTACCTTGAGGACCATCCTGAGCGAGCAGGCCAGCTGCGGCGACTCGTCTCCGAGAGACGTCTGCTCACTGGCCCTTGGTATACCCAGTGCGACCAGCTTGTGATCCATGGCGAGTCAATAGTTCGAAATCTCATGTATGGAACACGTGAGTCATCCGATCTTGGGCACTGCTTTCGCGTTGGTTATGCACCAGACTGCTTCGGGCAAGCCGCTCAGGCACCTCAAATCTACTCGGGGTTTGGAATCAACTCTGTGATGTTCAAGCGCGGCATCGACACCAAAGCAGTACCGGCCGATGACTTCATCTGGGAATCTGAGGATGGCAGCCGCGTCTTTGCCTATCACCTGTCCGACTATATGAACTTCCGGAACCCCTCACGAGACGCCCGGGAGAACATCGAGCTCGTAGAGTGTCTTGAGCGACGCTACGAGGGCCGCTCCCTGTCAGGTCATGCGTTCCTCTTCAATGGTTTTGACCAACACCCCCTGAGGCGTGACATCGCCGACATCGTGACAGCGATGGGCCCAGAGGCGCACATCTCCTTCGGTGACCTCGAGGATGAGGTTTCCCGCATGTCCAAGACTCCCGATTTGCCGGTCTACAAAGGTGAGCTCACGAGCGGGGAGACGACACGTGTTCACAAGTCGATCTTCTCCTCGCGAGCTGACATCAAGTCCCTCAACTCCAAGGTGGAAAACCTGCTCATCCGCATTGCCGAGCCCCTACAAGCAATCTATCACCGAATCACCGGACATCATGAGCGCGAGATGTTCCGTCGCTGCTGGAAGGCGCTCATGAAGAACAGCGCGCACGACTCCATAGGCTGCTGCAACAGTGACGAGGTCAACCGTGACATCGAGACGCGCTTCCTTCAGACGATCAGCACGCTCTCAGCATATGAGACTCTCATCTATCGCCAAGTTGCCCGCGGCTCCGCCTGCGAACCGTTCTCGCTGCAGGTGTACAACTACCTCCCCTACGCGCGCACCGAGGAGCTCCACATGACCCTCCTCGCCCCCTTCCCGCGCTTCTCCCTTGTCGACACCAAGGGACGCGTCTGGCCTACGAAGGAGCTCGCTACCAAGGAGGTCACTGATTCGGTGTGCGCGGGTTATGCCTTCGCTGTCGGGGCAAACAATACCTACAACAACCCCTATGAGGGTACGCGCGTATGGCGCTGTGACATCCGCGCAACGGTCCGTGTTGATGCAATAGGATACGAGACCTTCTCCCTTTGTGAGACAGATTCACCTGCCGAGGCACCCAGCCCAAGCCCTCACCTTGAGAACGAATACCTCAAGGTGTCTCCCAACGATGATGGGACCATCGAGATTGCCGACAAACGCACCGGCCATGTCTACCATCGTGTGCTCGAGATTGTTGACGATGTGGACGCGGGAGATTCATACGATTGGTCCAGCGATCCGGAGGCACGGCTCGTTGTCAGTTCCGTTGAGCGACCAGGCGCTGTAACCATTGAGGAACAATCGATTCGCATCCTCATCGAGATGCCCATCCCCGCCAACCGAGATGAACGCGCACACGGTAACCGCTCGTCAACGGAACGCATTGAGATCGAGGTATCGCTTCCCGCTGGAAAGCCCGTCCTCAGAACGAGGGTCATCGTGGACAATGCAGCCACGGAGCACCGCCTGCGCATTCTCATCCCGACAGATTTGCCAAGCAGCACATCTCACGCTGACCAGACCTTCGGCATCCTTGACCGTCCTACGAAGCTTACTGCGGAGGAGCAGCGTTGGATAAGCGACAGGTGGAGCGAGCGACCGCGAACCATCGAGCCCATGCAGTCGCTTTGCTACCTCTCCGATGACGAGCGTGTGGTCTCGGTCATGACCGACTCCGTCAAGGAGTATCAGATCGTGGGCGAGGGGCGCGACACCATTGCCTACACCATCTTGAGAAGTTTCACGAAGATGGGCAGGTCGAACCTCCCTGATCGTCCGGGTCGCGAGAGCGGCAAAACGTGGGATACCCCCAACGCTGCCCTCCTCGGCCGATACGAGTCCACCTTTGCGATTGGATTTGCCCTCACGGAAGCCGAGGCGATACGTCTTGCGTCCGAATACACAACCCCCTTGAGGGTGCATCAGGAGGCATGCTATGAGACGAGCGGAGATGAGTTTGTCTGTGGTGGTGGAGAAGCTGCCGTGCCCACGAGCACAAGCCTGTTCTCTGTAGATGGCAACTACCAATTTAGCGTCTTCAAGCTCGCCGAGGACCCTGGGATGGGCGACATCCTTCGCTTCACCCAGCTCGATGAGATACCCGCACACGTCACAAGTTGTGATGACCTGCTTCTCACGAATCTCGCCGAGGATAGGGACCAGCCATACGAAGAGACTTCCCCACGCACGCGCAACCAGATTGTCACGGTTCGAATGAAGGAGCACCAATGAATGCACGTCGCACCATCAGGTGGGGCATAGTCGGCCCCGGAGCCATTGCCGAGCACTTTGCGCAGAACTTTCCCGTTGAGGATGACTGCGAGCTGATTGCCGTAGCAGGCCGCACGCGTGAGCACTCAGAAAGCTATGCGCAGCGACATGGCATCCCGCGGGTCTACGAGTCAGACGCCGATCTTGCCGCCGATCCCGATATCGACGTCGTCTACGTCGCCACCCCCACAAGCGCCCACGTGACGAACATCAAGACGTGCCTAGCGGCAGGCAAGCACGTACTGTGTGAAAAAACGATTACCATGACGCTTGCTCAGCTGGACGAATGCGCTGAGATGGCTCGAAGGAACCACGTCATCCTCTGCGAGGGCCTCACCAGCGTCTTCGAGCCAGTCATGCCTTTCATGAAGCGCAAGATCGCCTCGGGAGAATATGGGAAGGTCCATTTCATTACTGTGACCTGCGGCTCCGACAAGCCCTACGACGCCACGAACCGATTTTTCTCGCCTGAGCTTGGAGGCGGAGCGATATTTGACATAGGGTGCTATGCGATCGGATTTGCCAGCTACTTCATGACGAGCTACCCAGACATCGTTCATTCCGAGGGTTACATCTGTGACACGGGTGTGGACATGAAAAGCGCCTATGTCCTGCGCAACGCAGATGATGAGCTCGCAACAGTTGCAATCTCGCTTCGCAGTAAAACGGAAAAGATCGGCATCATCGCATGCGAGCGAGCGTTCATCCGCATTGAACAGTTCATCCGCGCGCATAGGGCAACCGTCTCCTTCCCAGACGGTCGTACCGAGTCATATGACTTCCCCGTCCGCCAGCTTGAGGCTGAGGCCCTCGCCATGAACGCAGATATTCGCTTAGGCAGGGAGGACTCTTCCCTCTGTCCCATTGAGCTCTCTCGCTCGGTTCTCTTTGTCATGGACAAGGCGCGCAGACAGTGGGGCTACCGGTTCGGATTCGAGGAGGCTTAGGTCCCATGATTAAGGTCGCTGTTCTGGGAACAGGATTCATTGCGAATGTCTTTGCGAAAGAGGCGGCTTCGATTGACGGGCTCGAGCTCTCCGCCGTCCTCGGTATCTGCGAGCACAATGCGAGGGAGTTCGGAAAGCGCTATGGCATACGGCAACGATACTCAGACTATGACGAGCTTCTCGCGCATGCGGATGCAGACACGGTCTATGTCGCGCTCCCAAATCACCTGCACTTCCCCTTCGCGATGCGCGCTCTCGAGGCCGGAAAGCACGTCGTGGTGGAAAAGCCCTTCGTTGCCACGTGCGTAGAGGTGGACGCTCTCGTCGCCTGTGCGCAAGATCGCCATGTCATGGTCTTCGATGCCATCACAACAAAGTACATCCCGCTGCTCGATGTTCTGCGCAGCGAGCTAGATCGGGCCGGAACGGTAAGGGCGGTAACCAGCACGTATTGTCAGTATTCAAGCCGCTATGATGCGGTTCGGGCAGGCAGCATACCACCCGTGTTTCAGCTTCAAAATGATGGCGGGGCCCTCAAGGACCTGGGGGTCTATCCAATCACCTTCATTGTCTCCCTCTTCGGAAGGCCAAAGGACGTTACCTACTACGCCAACAAGCTCCCAAACGGATGCGATACGAGTGGCACGATTGTCCTCTCGTATCCCTCATTTGTGGCAACCGTCCGCATCGCCAAGGACAGCTTCACCGAAAATCGTTGCACCGTAGAGGGCGAGGATGGGACGTTTTTCGTGGATGATGACTGCTTTCGCTTTCCCAACCTGCGCTTCCGGCCAAGCGCAAAGACAGAAGGTGAGACACTCGGAACCTTTGATGCCCGCAGCGGCATAGCCAACGAGTTCAGGCAGTTCGTTAGCATCATCGAGCGCAAGGACTTCGAAACCTCCTACCGTCTTGCTGAGGCGGCGCGAGATGTCGTTGCAACGCTCTCTGACGCTGCCGCAAGCGCCGGGATTACCTATGGAGAGAATCCAGAATGAGCACAGGCAAGTTTATCGAACCGTGTCAGGTGTTCGTCAACGTCGATGTCGCCACCAAGACTGAGGCCCTCGAGTTTCTTGCAGAAAGGGGCATGGAGCTTGGGATTGGGACGAGCAAGGAGGACATTCTCGACGCACTTCTTGATCGAGAGCAGCTCGGCCCCTCTGGCATCGAGGATGGTTTGGCCATTCCTCACGCAAAGAGCACTGCCATCATGCGGTCAGCAGTATGCCTCGCAAAGTTCGCACATCCCATCAAATGGGAGTCGCTGGACGGCAAGCCCGTAACGATAGCCGTGGCACTCTATGTCCCCGCAGCGGAGGCGAGCACGACGCATGTGCGCTATCTCTCCAAGGTGGCCGTCATGGCAAGCAAGCCGGACTTCTTCTCATTCGTTGCTTCGCACAACAATCCCGATGAAATTGCCAATTACCTGTGCAATGCCCTTCATGAGGAGAGGGCATGAGAGCTGGCATCATCGGCACCAACATGATTGCTGGCTCGTCGGCTCCCTAGCATATAGACTAGGGAGCCGAGATTGCCCCGGCGCATGCAATCCGAAGGCGTCACCGCTGATCTAGTCTGACGTAGGTTGAGACGCCAAGCCAAAGGGCTCGCTTCGACAGTTCTCTGCCAGCCCATGCCGGGATTTCCATCTTCGGAGCCGGGGGAGCTACCCGCATGGGCATCGTTGGCCTAACAGGGCCTCCGCGAAAGGGAGCCCAAGGAGAGTCAGACACGCGCCTTCGCCCTGCGACATGCAACAATAGGCACCAAGGCCCGAGAGGAGGTGGCAGCCGTGTACGAGATGAGCGACGAGGAGTTCGAGCAGGCCGTGGAGGACGCGCTCGCCGCGATTCCCGAGCGCTTCCTCGACGAGCTCGACAACGTGGCCCTCGTGGTCGCGGACGAGATCAGCCCCGCCCAGCGGGCCGCCGTGAGCAGCCGCAACACGGAGCGCATTGGCAGCGAGATCCTCGGCCTCTACGAGGGCACGCCCATCACCAGCCGCGGCACCTCATACGGCACCGGCGCGCTCCCCGATGTCATCACCATCTTCAAGCGTCCGCACGAGCGCTGCTTCGGCCACGGCCCCGACGCCGCCGAGCGCATCCGCGAGCAGGTCCGCCGCACCGTGGTGCACGAGATCGGCCACTACTTCGGCAACGACGACGCCACCCTGCGCGCCATGGGGTACTAGCGCCGGCGCCGGCCGTGCCCCTCGCGGATGATGTCCACCGCCACCCAGACCCCCAGCATGAACGCCACCAGGTAGCCGATGAACCCTATGATGGGGATCCCGAAGATGACCGGCTGGATGCGCGCGTAGTACACCACCGACGACCCGATGAACAGCCCCGCCACGATGACGCTCATCGTGAGGCGGTTGGCGATGCGCGCGAGGTCCTCGAGCGGGTCCATCGTGCCCGGCATGTCGAGGTTCAGCCGGAGCTGGCCGCGCGTGAGCATCCGCATCGCGACCTTGGCCTCGCGCGCGGCGCCGAGAAGCCCGTGCGCGGCGTCGACCGTCTCGTCGGCCAGGCGCCGACCCTCGCGGCGCAGCAGCTCATCGGGCGTCGTGTGGGCCCTGGCGTGGCTCTGGATGATGTCGACGATGGAGGTCTCCGGCAGGAGGTCGTGCGCCACGCCCTCGAGCGTCACGAGCGAGCGTGCGAGCATCGTGACCGTGCCGGGAAGCTCGATGCCGTCCTTCTGCGCCATCGAGATGAGCGCGTTGAGAAACGAGCCGATGTCGAGGTCCGAGAGGTCGGAGAGCCCGAAGTCGGCCACGATGGAGTCGAGGTCGAGCAGGAGGTGGGCGTAGTCCACCTCGGTGCCACCCGACACCGAGAAGCGGAGGAGCCCGTCCGCCAGCCCCGCAGAGTCACCGCGCGCCACCGAGAACACCATGTCGCTCAGCGCCTGCCTGTCGTGGCCGGAGAGCCGCCCCATGATCCCGAGGTCGAGGTAGACGATCTTCCCGTCCCTCACGACGAGGTTGCCCGGATGGGGGTCGGCATGGAAGAAGCCGTCGTCGAGCATCTGGCTCGTGTAGTTGTCCACGAGCTTGGTGCCGATCTCGGCCAGGTCGTAGCCGGCGGCCACGAGCTCGGCCGTGTGGTTGATGGGGATGCCCGCCACGTAGTCCATGACCACCACGTGGCGGGTGCACAGCGCCGGGTAGGGCTTGGGGCAGTCCACGAAGGCGCACGCGGCGTTGTTGCGCCGGAACTCCTCGAGGCTCCTCGCCTCCACGAGGAAGTCCGTCTCCTCGCGGAAGGACTGCCAGAGCTCGTCCACCACCGAGCGCAGGTCCAGGAACTGCTCGTCTCCCATGAAGCGACTTGCGAAGCGCGCGAGCGAGCGCATGATGGAGATGTCCTGCGCCATGACCTCCTGCACGTGCGGCCGCTGGATCTTCACGGCCACGAGCTCGCCCGTGACCAGGCGCGCCTTGTGGACCTGCGCGACCGAGGCCGAGCCGAGCGGGTTGTCGTCTATCGCGTCGAAGACGTCCTCGATGGGGACGTCGTACTCTGCGCGCAGGGCCTCGAGGACGGTCTCGCGGTCCATCGGCTCCACGTCCGTCCTGAGCCTGGCCAGCTCGCGCGTGAAGCTCTGGGGCAGGATCTCGGAGCGCATCGAGAGGATCTGACCGGCCTTCACGAAGGTGGGCCCCAGCTCCTCGAGCATCTCGCGCAGGCCCCTCGGCGAGAGGCCGTGGAGGATGTCGTAGCGACGCACGATGGAGATGATCTCGCGGATGCGCCCGAGTCGCGCGCCCCTGGACAGGACGTGGCCGTCGGACGACGACGTCCTCCCGCCGAGCAGGCCGATCGTCTGGCCCTCGTCGGAGAGGCCCTCGCCCGTCACGCTCTCGTACCACGCGTTCAGGAGCTCCTCGGCCGTGCTCGGGGCGTGGTCCCCGGGGCCGACCCCCTGCCCGGCCGCCAAGGCGCCGCTACTCCGCCGCCTCGTCCGACGCGCCGGACTCGGCGTCCTCGACCTCGACCTTCACCGAGGAGGCGTCTATCTCGGCGGACATCCGGGCGACCTTCTCGGCGTAGGCGGAGCGCTCCTCGGGCGTCATGGACTCGAGGTGGGAGCGAAGCGCGGTGTCGGAGGTGCTGTCGATGACCTCCTTGGCCTTGCGGGTGAGCTCCTGGTTGAGGGTCTTGCCCTGCTCGACGGTGATCTCGCCCTTCCTCACGAGCTCGGCGACCACCTCCTGGGACTTCTCGGCGCCCATGGCCACGGCGCCGACGCTGGCGAGAAAGAGCTTGCGGAGGCCCTCGGTCACGTCAAAGTCTGCCATGTCTCTCCAATCGTCTGGTCGGGACGTCGCGCGCCCCGCCTATGTCCCTGTCCTTCTACCCACGCGCGGCGGCGCGGTTTCCCGCAAGGGGCCGCGAGCGGTCGGCGGGCGAGTGGCCACGCGCCCTCCCGGCCCGTGCGCCCAGGGCCCCGCGCCCGCTCAGCCGAGCAGGGCGCGCCTGAGCGAGCCCACCGTGGGCGCCACCGCGCAGGCACCCGCGGCCTCGAGCTCCCCGGGCGCGGCGGTGCCCGCGTAGGTGACGCCCACGCACGGGAGCCCGCACGCCCGGGCGGCCACGACGTCGAGGTCGCGGTCGCCCACCATGACGGCGTCTGCGGGATCGGCCCCCAGCTCCCCGAGCGCACGTGAGATGACGCTCACCTTGCTCGCCTCGGCGTCGGAGTCCTTGCCCAGGCACGCGTCGACAAGCCCGCGCAGGCCGGTGTCATCGAGTGCGCGGTCGAGCAGGGCCTGCCGCTTGGAGGAGGCCACGGCAAGGCGCCTGCCGGCCGCGCGGAGGTCCCCCAGGAGCTCGCGCACGCCGTCGAACAGCGGCCAGGCGTCCGGCCCGAGCGCCTCGTAGGCCGCGCGGTAGCTGGCGGTCACCTGGGTCGCCTCCTCGGCGGAGAGCCCGTAGAGCAGCGAGAAGGCCTGCGGGAAGGGCGGCCCCACCAGGCGCGTGAGGTCACCGAGCTCGTCCTCGGCCATCCCGTGCTCCAGAAGCGCCCAGCGCGCCGTCGCCGCGATGCCGGGCGCGGTGTCCGCGAGCGTGCCGTCGAAGTCGAACAGCACGACCCCTCTGCCCGTGACATCCTCGCCCGTCAGCGCCATGAGACCTCCCCTCCACGCCCACAGGGTAGCACGCCCGGGCGCGACCGGCCCACGCGATGGGCAGGAAGCCTTTTGCAGTATCATGACGGGACCCAAGGGAGGAGTGTCCCCATGCATGCAGAGCCCATCACCTGCTATCGGCCCAGCCCTGAGAGGGCGCGCGAGTTCGCGTCGCTGCCCTACGACGTCTACGACCGCGAGGGGGCCGCGCGCGAGGTGACGAGAAGGCCGCGGTCATTTCTCGCCATAGACCGCCCCGAGACGGGCTTTGCGCCCGACCACGACATGTACGCGGACGACGTCTACGAGAGGGCCCGCGAGCTGCTGTCCGAGCGCGTGGCCGACGGCACGCTCCTTCGCGACGGCACGCCCTGCTACTACCTCTACCGCCTGCGCCGGGCGGGCCGGGAGCAGACGGGAATCGTCTGCGCGTGCTCGGTCGACGACTACACCAACGGCGTCGTGCGCCGCCACGAGCTCACGCGGCCGGACAAGGAGGCGGACCGCGTGCGCCACATCGAGGCGACGGGCTGCCAGACGGGGCCGGTGCTGCTCGCCCACCGCGACAGCCCCGTGCTCGAGGCGCTCGTGGAGGCCGCCAAGGCCGCCGAGCCCCTCTATGACTTCTACGACGAGCAGGACGTCCGCCAGACCATCTGGCGCGTGGCGCGCCCGGCGGCGGTGGAGTCCCTGCGCATGATGCTCGAGCAGGTGGGGCGCGCCTACATCGCCGACGGCCACCACCGCGCGGCGTCGGCGGCGCGGGTGTGCCAGCACATGCGCACGGCCGACGGCAGGGGCTTCACCGGGAGCGAGCCCTACAACTACCTGCTCTGCGTGCTCTTCCCGGCGAGCCAGCTCACCGTCCTGCCCTGCCACCGCGTGGTGGCCGACACCGCCGGGCTCGACGAGCGCGAGCTCGTCGACGCCATCGCGGCCGCGGGGCTCAAGGTGGGACCGCGCCGGCGCGAGGCCGTCATGCCCCGGGCGCGCGGCCGCTTCGGCATGTACGCCTTCGGTGCGTGGCGCGAGCTCACGCTGCGCGGCGACGCGCCCGAGGACCCGGTCGAGCGGCTCGACGTCTCGATCCTGCAGGACCGCCTGCTCGGGCCCGTGCTGGGCATCGGCGACCCCAGGACCGACCCGAGGATCAGCTTCGTGGGCGGCTCGGCCACCACAGATGAGCTCGAGCTCCGCGCGGGCACGGGAGGCGTGGCCCTCACGCTCTTCCCCACCTCGGTGGACGAGCTCATGGACGTGGCGGACGCGGACCGACTCATGCCGCCCAAGTCCACGTGGTTCGAGCCCAAGCTGAGCAGCGGCCTGTTCATCAGGAGGATCTCGTGCTCGGGGTCGCATGCGCAGGCCCCGCAGGCGAGCGAGGGCTGAGGGTCCAGGAAGGGCCCGGGCGACGCCGGGGAGGTGAGACGCATGGCAGACCCAGACGAGCGGCCGAGGCACGGCAGGCTCGGAAGGCTCTTCGCCGCCCTCGTGGGCAACGACGGCGAGGAGGACGTGCCGGACGTCTCCCTTGACGCCGACGCCTCCGCCCCCGCCGACCAGAACACCTCCGTCCTCGACATCGGGGCGCTCTGCCGGCAGCTCGTGGGCACGGCCGACCCGATGGCGACGCTCAGGAGGTTCGTGCGAGACGTGCTCGGGCGGGCGCGCGGGCGCGCGGGCGCTGGTGGCGCAGGTGCGGGCAAGGGCGCGCCCCTGCCGCCGAGCGGATTCGAGCTCTATCTCGCCACGCGCCTCTCCCAGGCGGGCATCGCCTCCGACGACGTGGCCCTGCCGCCCCTGCGCGTCATCCTCACGAGAAACGCAGGCCTCGTCTACCTGCGCGTGGAGGACGAGGCGCTGCCCTGGCTCGCCCGGGTGCGGGTGCTGCGCGTGGAGTCGGCGCTCAACTCGGCGATCCTCGCCGACGAGCTCCTGCCGGACGCCAACGCCGCGACCCTCGAGGAGCTCGTGCGCGCCGAGCAGCGCGTGGCGCGCTCCGTGGCCTCGCAGGCGCGCCCCGTGGCCGCCGGCGTTGAGGGGCCCGTTGTCGGCGAGTGGGGCGTGCGCACCGCCATCTCCGCCGGCATCGAGCGCTTCCGCCTCCCCCACCGGCTCGTGGCGCGCTTCAGGGTCAACGTGGCCGCCCGCACGGCCGCCATCGAGGCCGACCTCGTGCCGCCGAGGGCGTGGCCCTCGACCGCCTTCGTCGACGGGCTCGGGGTGGTCCCGGCCACCACCGAGATGCGCCGGCGTGCCGCCACCGACTACAACCTGCGGCTCCTGGTGCTTCTCGCCGGCTACGCGCTCGCGGTGGCCCCCGAGCTCGACGAGGTGTGGGTGGCGGGCGTGGTGGACACCGCGACCTCGCACGCCTGCTACTGCTCCGCGCGCGTGACGCGCGCCGCGCTCGCCGGGGTGGACCTTGACGCCCCGTTCGACCCGGTGGCGCTCATGCGCTCGCTCGGGGCGCAGATGAGCGCCGACGCCCGCACGCTCGCGCCCGTGCGGCAGACCTTCTCCCTTGACGACGAGCTCTTCTGCCCGTCGTGGCGCCACGACCCCGTGGAGCTCTCGGAGATCGTGCTGGGGCCGCGCGCGGCGCGCTCGCTCGGCTGCGCGCGGGCGGACGGCCTGGCCGTGGACGAGGCGCGGGCGCGGCGGCGGGCTGCCGAGGAGCTCGGGCGCGTCCTCGGCAGCTCCACCGAGGCCAACGTGCGCGCCCTGCTCGACCTGGGGCGCACGAGCGCCCGCGACGACGTGCGCGAGGCGGCCAGGCGCTGCGTCTCGGAGCTCATCGAGGGCACGCTCGAGGACGAGCCGCTCTCCATCGCCGAGGCCCTCGTCTCGGGGGACCCCCTCACGCGCGCCATGGAGCGCGCGCGGGCGGAGCAGCACGAGAGGGGCGCGGAGGGCGTCGAGCGGATCGTGCGGGAGGCGCTGGCGCCCGTCGAGGCCGCCGGGACCTACGAAGACGACGACGCGACGCGGCCGTGGCGCTGCTTCGGCTCCTACACCGAGCGGGCGCTCTACAACCGCCTGGTCGCGACGGACGGCGAGGCCTGCCGGCTCGTGCCGTCATCCTACGTGGAGGCCCACCTCGTGCTCTCGGCCTGCGCGCTCGTGGACGAGCGGCTGGACGAGGCCGTCTCCCACGCGCGGCGCGCCTGCCAGCTGGCGCCGCTCTCCTCCCAGGCGAGCCTCGGGCTCGCGCAGTGCCTCGAGGCCGCCGGGGACGACGCCGGCGCCACGCGGGAGCTGGTGAGGCTGCTGCGCCTCACCTGCGAGCCGGAGGCCATCGGCATGGCCTACCTCAGGCTCTCGCAGCTCCAGTGGCGGGCGGGGCACGTGCTCGCGGCCCAGGCCTGCTACGAGCGCGCGCAGGAGCGCCTGGGCGCTCCGCTCATCGTGGCGGGGCTCGCGATGGCGGCGCTCCTCGGCCAGGTGGGCGCGGCGGCCGGCCACGGGCTCTCGGCCGAGGAGGCGGCCGACGCCCTGGAGGAGGCGGGCATCCCCGCGGCCCCCACCGAGAAGGTCGGCAACACCCTCGTCGAGGCGACGGTGGCCGCCATGGACACGGGGCTCTTCGGGCCGGCGCGCGACCTCATGCGCTCGCTCTGCTCGCTCGTGCGAGACGACGTCACCTTTGGGGTGCTGCGCTCGCTCGAGGACGAGCCGGACCGCTAGGGGCGCTCGTGCGGCGCGCGCGGACGCTCAGCCTCTGGCCGCCGAGCCAGCCGGCGGCGATCTTCGACTTCGACGGCACGCTCGCGGAGACCTGGCGCCTCTGGCGGCGCGTGGACGAGGTCTTCTTCTCCTCTCGGGGGCTTCCCTTTGACGAGGACGCCGCCCAGACGCTCGCGACGCTGGGGTTCGCCGCGGGGGCGCGCTGGTGCGTGGAGCGCTACCGGCTGCGCGACGAGGTGGGAGACATCGTGGACGAGTGGAACCGGCTCGGCTCGGCGCTCTACCGCGAGGAGGCGCGCCTCAGGCCGGGCGCCGAGCGCTACCTGAGGGAGCTTCGCGGAGCGGGCGTGCGGCTCGCGCTCGCGACCACCAACGACCCGCACGTGCTCGGCGCGATGCGCCACGTGGACGTGACGGGGCTCTTCGACGAGGTGGTCTGCGGCCGCGAGGTGGCGCGCGGCAAGGACCACCCCGACATCTACCTCGAGGCCGCGAGGCGCCTGGGGGCCGACGCGGGCGCGTGCGTGGTCTTCGAGGACATCCTTCCCGGCACGCTCTCGGCGGCGCGGGCCGGCATGGCCACGGTGGCCGTGCGCTCCGAGGACCCCCGACAGCCCTGGGCGAGCCTGTGCCGCGCGGCCGACCTCTGGATCGACGGCTGGGAGGGCCTGCTGGACTGACGGGCACCCGGGC
>CAZCTE010000005.1:7974-18009 GCA_964501395.1 uncultured Atopobium sp. | reverse complement strand
AGGGCACGGTCTACCTGGGCCGGCTCCTCGTGGAGGTGGGGATCGCCAAGTCCGCAGGCGAGGCGCGCCGCCTCGTGGACGGCGGCGGCGTCAAGATCAACGGCGAGGCCGTGGAGCCCAGGTGCTACAACGTGGACCCCGCGCTCTTCTCGGCGGGCACCACGGTGCAGTCCGGCAAGAAGCGCTGGGCCCGGCTGGTCTAGCGCGGCCGGCGCGGCACTGCCGGGGCGGCACACACCATGAGCGGGACGGTGCCGAGAAGGACGGCGCGACGAGCCACGTTCCTCGAGGAGCATGGCGTCCCGGAGCTGCTCGCGCCGGCGGGCGGGCCGGAGCCCTTCAACGCGGCGCTCGCCGCGGGGGCCGACGCCATCTACTGCGGGCTGGGCAACGACTTCAACGCCCGCCGCGGCGCGCGCAACTTCGACGACGAGTCCTTTGCCGCGGCCTGTCGCCGGGCGCACCTCGCCGGCGCCCGCGTCTACGTGACCGTCAACGTGGCCGTCTCCACCGAGGAGATGCCGCGCGTCCTGGAGCTCGTGCGCCGCGCGTGGGGGCTCGGGGCGGACGCCTTCATCGTCCAGGACTGGGGCCTGCTCTCTGAGGTCCGCCGCAGGTGGCCGCAGGTCGAGACGCACGTCTCCACGCAGGCCAACGTGCACGACGCCCGCGGCGTGGCCTGGTGCCGCGACGTCTGGGGCGTTGACCGCGTGACCCTCTCGCGCGAGCTCTCCCTCGAGGAGATCTCCCGCATCTCAGAGGAGGGCGTTGAGCTCGAGTGCTTTGGCCACGGGGCGCTCTGCTTCTGCTACTCGGGCGTGTGCCTCATGAGCTCGCTCGCGGGCGGCCGCTCCGCCAACCGCGGCCTCTGCGCCCAGCCCTGCCGGCTGCCCTACGACCTCGTGGACGAGGAGGGCCGCGTGATGGAGGTTCCGGGCGTGGCAACCCAGGGCCTTCCCGAGAAGAACCGCGGCGTGGGCGGCACGCGCCTGCTCTGCCCCAAGGACTACTGCACCGTGGACCACCTCGCCGAGATGCGCGACGCGGGCGTGGGCTCGCTCAAGGTGGAGGGCCGCATGAAGGCCCCCGACTACGTCCTCTCCGTCGTGGGCGCCTACCGCGACGCGCTTGACGCCCTGGCGGGGGGCGCCGACGACGAGGACGCCGCCGCGGCGCGGCACCGCAGGCTCAGGCGCGCCTTCAACCGCGACTTCACGGACGGCTACCTCTGGGGTCGCTCGGACAACGACATGATGAGCTACGAGCGGTCCAACAACCGCGGCGAGCTGGTGGGCGAGGTCGTGGGGTCCCGCGCGCTCGAGGACGCCGTGGTGCGTCGCGGCGGCGGTCACGGCGGGCGCGAACGCCTGCGGCGTCATACCCGCGCGGACGTGGAGGTGCGGCTCACGGCGCCGGTGGGCGCGGGCGACCTCCTGGAGGTGCGCCCGGCGGACGACCCCACGCAGTTCCTCACCGTGAACGCGCCCGCGGACGCCGTGGCGGGCGAGACCCTCACCTGCCGCGCCGCGCGCCCCATGCCCGTGGGCTCGCCCGTGCGGGTCATCCGCTCCCAGCGGGCCCTCAGCGCGGCGGCGAGCCTGGCCGACAAGGATGTCGTGCGGCGCCGGCCCGTGCGCGTGCGCGTGACGGCGCGGCTGGGCGAGCCCTTCTCGGTGGAGCTGACCTGCGCGGACGGCGCCGCGACCGCGCGGGCCGAGGGCTTTGTCGTGGAGCCGGCGCGCACGCGCGCCGTCACGGCGGAGGACCTCGTGGAGCATGTGGGCCGCATGGGCCAGAGCCCATTCGAGCCCGTGGCGTGGGACGTGGAGCTGGACCCCGGCTGCGGCATGGGCTTCTCGGCCGTGCACGGGGTGCGCGCCGAGGCCTGCCGCCTCCTGGAGGAGGCGCTGCTCGCGCCGTACGCGGGCCGCGGGCTCGAAGCCGTTGGCGGGGCGCCCGAGCCGCCCGCCGCGCAGGACGCCGCCTCCGCCGCCGAGCCCCCCTGCGTCTGCGCGCTCGTGGCGGCGCCGGAGTGCGCCGAGGCCGCGCTCGCCGCGGGCGCCGGGCGCGTCTACGCGCCGGCCGACGAGCTCGCCGAGCGCCCGGAGGCCTGGCCGGAGGGCGTGGTCCCCTGGCTGGACGAGGTCTGCCGCGAGGCCGACCATGCCCGGCTCGACCCCTGGGTCCGCGCGGGGGAGCCCGTGGCGGTTGGCAACGTCTCAGAGCTCGCCCTCGCCGTCGAGCGCGGCGCGGCCGCGGAGGTGCGCTCCTGCGTGCCCGTGCACAGCGTCTCCGCCCTGCGGGCCCTGGAGGGCGCGGGCGCGGCGGGGGTCTGGCTCTCGCCCGAGCTCACGCTCGACGAGGTCTGCGCGCTCGCCCGCGCGGCCGCCGTGCCCGTGGGGCTCTCGGTCTTTGGCCGCGAGCGGGTCATGACGAGCGAGCACTGCGTGCTGCAGGCGCTCGGCCGCTGCGTGCATGACTGCCGCCGCTGCGAGCCGCGCCGTCGACGCCTCTCGCTGCGCGATATCGACGGCCGCGAGCTCCCCGTGCGCACGGACGCCAACGGCCGCTCGCGCATCTGGTCGGCCCACCCGCTCGACGCCACGCCCCAGACGGCGGAGCTTCTTTCCGCGGGCGTCTCCCGGCTCATGGTGGACGCCCAGCTCATGGGCCCGCAGGAGGTCCGCTTCGCGGTTGAGCGCGCCGTGCGCGCCGTCGAGGCGGCCCGCTCCGGGCGACGTCCTGCGCCCCGCGTGAACGGGGCCACCTCCGGGCATCTTTTCTCGGGCATTGGGTAACATGGTTCACGGAAAACACGACGCCCAGCCGTTGAGGTGTCGCCGCCTCAAAGACGGAGCCGCCGCCGAGGTGACATCGCGGCGGTCGGGACTTGATGAAAGGAACACGCATGGCAGTTGACCGCGACCTTCTTGACGCCACGTTGGACGTCATCCGCCAGAGCCTCCAAGCGGACGGCGGCGACGTCGCCCTCATCGACTGCACCGACGACGGCGTGGTCACCCTCGAGATGCAGGGTGCCTGCGCCGGCTGCCCGCTCTCGAGCCTGGACATGTCCGAGGGGATCGAGCGCATCCTGCGCGAGCACGTCCCCGGCGTGACCCGCGTCCAGCCCGCCGGCTTCTAGCAGGCGAGAGACCGTGTTTCTCGACGAGCTCTACCACTCCCTCAGCCCCATCGCCTTCACCATAGGGTCCTTCTCCATCCGCTGGTATGCCCTCGCGTACCTGGCGGGCTTTGTCCTCACGGGGGTGGTGATCTGGCGCACCCAGCGTCGCTGGGGGCTCGGCCTCACGATGGACGACGTCTTCTCCGTGGTCATTGGCGTGGTCTTTGGCGTCATCATCGGCGCGCGCCTCTTCTACGTGGTCTTCTACGGGGCGGACTACTACCTCGAGCACCCGCTCGAGATCTTTGCCACCTGGAACGGCGGCATGAGCTTCCACGGCGGCCTCGTGGGCGCGGTCGTGGGCGCCGGCATCGTGTGCTGGCGCCTGGGCATCTCGCTTCCCACGATGTGCGACATGGGCGTCATCGGCGCCCCCCTCGGAATCTTCTTCGGCCGCTGCGCCAACTTCGTGAACGGCGAGCTCTGGGGCAAGGAGACCACGCTGCCCTGGGGCGTCATGTTCGAGTCGGGCGGCGACGTCTACCGCCACCCCTCCCAGCTCTACGAGGCGGTGCTCGAGGGCCTGGTGATCTTCGTCGTGCTCTGGGCGCTCGCGCGGCGCGTGCCCGGCCGGCCGCAGGGCACCTTCATGGGGACCTTTCTCGTGCTCTACGGCGTCTTCCGCTTCCTCATCGAGTTCGTCCGCGTGCCGGACGAGCAGCTCGGCTACCTCTTTGGTCCCATCACCATGGGACAGCTGCTGAGCGTGCCGCTCGTCATCGCGGGCGTGGTGGTGCTCGTGGGGGCGCACCGCCTGGCGCGCCCGCAGGTGGGCTACCTCGACGAGCGCGCGTAGGGGGCCGAGGGGCGGCCTCCGCGAGCGCGATCGCCCGGCCCGCTCGTCCGACCTGGTCTTCCTGCCCGGGCTCCTGGCCGACCCGCTCGCCGACTCGTTCTGCCGCCAAACCGTGCCGTACTTCTCTCCGCTTGGATGTTTTTGGATATTCCACGTGCCACGCCCGTGCGGCGCTTCCCGTGCGCACTAAAGTCTCCTACGGAAAACATCGTTGGGACGGGGCTGCATGTGAAGATGGCACAGGACGAGCTGAGGGTTGGCATCGACATCGGGTCCACCACGGTCAAGGCCGTGGCGCTCAATCGGGATGGGGAGCCGGTCTTCTCGCGCTACGTGCGTCACGGGGCCCGGCAGGCGGCCACCGCCGCCCGCGTCCTCGGGGAGCTCGGCCGCGCCTTCCCGGGCGCCCGCGTCCGCGCCGCGCTCACCGGCTCCGGTGCGCCCGCCCTCGCCGAGGCGCTCGGGCTGCCCTTCGTCCAGGAGGTCGTGGCCAACTCCATCGCGGTGCGCAGCCTCTACCCGCATGCCCGCACCGCCATCGAGCTCGGCGGCCAGGACGCCAAGATCGTCTTCTTCGAGCCCGACCCGCGCACGGGCGAGCTCACGGTCTCCAACATGCGCATGAACGGCTCCTGCGCGGGCGGCACGGGCGCCTTCCTCGACGAGATCGCCACGCTGCTCAAGGTGGCGCCCGGGGACTACGACGCCCTCGCCGCCGCCGGCACAACGGTCTACGACATCTCGGGGCGCTGCGGCGTCTACGCCAAGACGGACATCCAGCCCCTCATCAACCAGGGCGTCTCGAAGGAGGACATCGCCCTCTCGGCCCTGCACGCCATCGCCAAGCAGACGATCGGCGGCCTGGCCCAGGGCCTCGACGTGGTGGCGCCTGTCGTCTTCGAGGGCGGCCCCCTCACCTTTGACCCCACGCTCGTGCGGGTGTTCTCGGAGCGCCTCGGCCTTGCCGAGGAGGAGGCCATCGTGCCCGAGCACGCCGAGACCATCATGGCGCTCGGCACGGCGCTCTCGGTGGACGAGCTCTTCTCGGACCGCCCGTCGGAGCTCGACCTCGCGGCGGCGGTGGCCGCCCTCGAGGAGCTCGATGCCCGCCCGCCCGTGGCGCACGAGAAGGACGCGCCGCCGTTCTTCTCGTCACCCGAGGAGCGCGCCGATTTCGAGCGGCGCCACGCCGCGCCTGCCGACCCAAGGCCGCGCGCGCCCGAGGACGGCGTTCTCAAGGTCTACCTGGGCATAGACTCGGGCAGCACCACCACCAAGTTCGCCCTCCTGGACGAGGACGGCGCGCTCGTGGACTCCTTCTACGCGTCCAACGAGGGCGCGCCGCTCGACGTGGCCGCCCGGGCCCTGCGCGAGCTCGACCAGCGCCACCGGGCCGCGGGGCACCGCCTCGAGGTCCTGGGCGTGGGCACCACGGGCTACGGCGAGCTCATGTTTGCCAAGGCCTTCGGCGCGGACTACCACGTGGTGGAGACCGTCGCGCACGCCCGCGCCGTCCGCGATCTCGTGCCGGACGCCACCTTCGTGCTGGACATCGGCGGGCAGGACATGAAGGCCATCTGGCTCGACCACGGCGTCATCACCAACGTGGTGGTGAACGAGGCCTGCTCGAGCGGCTGCGGCTCCTTCCTCGAGACCTTCGCCCGCGGCCTGGGCATCCCCGTGGGCCAGATCGCGGAGGCGGCCTTCCGCTCGGACGCGCCGGCTCAGCTGGGCAGCCGCTGCACCGTCTTCATGACGAGCTCCATCGTGACCGAGCAGCGCAACGGCAAGTCCCCGGACGACATCATGGCCGGCCTCTGCCGCTCGATCATAGAGAACGTGTTCACCAAGGTCGTGCGCGTCCCCAGCATGGACGCGCTCGGCGAGAGGATCGTGGTGCAGGGCGGGACCTTCCTCAACGACGCGGTCCTGCGCGCCTTCGAGCAGCGGGTGGGCCGGCCCGTCACGCGCTCCCCGCACGCGGGCCTCATGGGAGCCGTCGGCGTGGCGCGGCTCGTGCGCGAGCACTCAGCGTCGACGCTCAGGGCCACGGGCCACGTGGCGCCGAGCTCCTTCATCGGCTTCGAGTCGCTCGAGAGCTTCTCGTACACCACCGAGGCGGGTCTCGCCTGCCCCTTCTGCCAGAACCACTGCAGCCGCACGCGCATCACCTTCTCGAGCGGCGCCTCCTGGGTGACGGGCAACCGCTGCCCCCGCGGCGAGGTCGTGGGAGACCCGCGCGACGCCGAGGTCCGCGCCAAGGAGCGCCGGATCCGCGAGCGCACGGCGCGCGTGCCCAACCTCTTCGCGGAGCGCGAGAGGCTGCTCTTCCGCGAGTATCCCGCGGAGCCCGTGCGCGACCTCGGCGAGGACGCGCCGGTGATAGGCCTGCCGCGCGTGCTCTCCCTCTGGGAGTGGGCGCCCTTCTGGACCACGCTCCTGCGCGCGGCCGGCTACAGGGTGAGGCTCTCGTCCAGGAGCAACCGGAAGATGTACGAGCGGGGGCTTCCGGCCGTGACCTCGGACACGGTCTGCTTCCCGGCCAAGCTCGTCCACGGCCACCTGCGCGACCTCAAGGACAAGGGCGTGGACCGCATCCTCATGCCGTCGGTCACCACGGTCCCCTCGGACAACGCCTCCAAGACGAGCCAGTCCATGTGCGCGGTGGTCAAGGGCTACCCGCTCGTGGTGGCCAACTCGGACAACCCCGAGAGGCGCTGGGGCATCCCCTTCGACGCGCCCCTCTTCCACTGGTACAGCGACGCCGACCGCGAGTCCCAGCTCATGGAGTGGCTCCGCCCATGGGCGGGCCTCACGCGCGTCCAGGCGCGCTCCGTCGTGCGTCAGGCGGCGGCCGCACAGCGAGCCTTTACCGAGGAGCTCCTGCGGCGCGGGCGCGAGGTGCTTGCGGGCGTGGAGCGCGCCGGTGGCTTCGCGGTGGTCCTGGCGGCGCGCCCCTACCAGACGGACTCCCTCGTGAACCACGAGATCCCGGAGATGTTCGTGCGCATGGGCGTGTCCGTGCTCACGGCCGACAGCGTGCCCGGCGTGCGCGAGGTGGACCTCTCCAGGAGCCGCATCGACGTGGTGAACAACTTCCACGAGCGCATGCTCGGCTCGGCCGTCATGGCCGCGCGCGACCCGCGCCTCGAGTACGCGCAGCTCGTGAGCTTTGGTTGCGGGCACGACGCCTACCTCTCCGACGAGATCGCGCGCCTCATGCACGAGATCGGCGACAAGGCCCCGCTCGTCCTCAAGCTCGACGAGTCGGACGCCACGGGCCCGCTCGGCATCCGCGCGCGCTCCTTCGTGGAGACGGTGCGCGAGCGTCGCGCCGCCGAGCTCTCGGCGGGCTCCGCGCCTGCGCCGCGGCCCCTACAGGAGCCCTACCCCGTCAAGTTCGAGCGCGGCGACGAGCGGCGCTACGACGTCGTCGTCCCCAACACCTCGCACGCCTTCTCCCAGCTCATGGCAGCCGCGGCAGCCCGGCAGGGCCTACGCGCGACGCCCTTGGAGGTGGGCCGCGAGGAGGCCATCCGCCTGGGCAAGCGCTACGTGCACAACGACATCTGCTTCCCGGCGCAGATCGTCATCGGCGAGATCCTCGCGGAGCTTACGAGCGGCCGGCACGACCCGGACCGCACGGCCGTCATGATGGCCAAGTACGTGGGGGACTGTCGTCTCACGCACTACCCGGCGCTGCTGCGCAAGGCCCTGGACGACGCGGGCTTCTCGCAGGTGCCCATCATCACCAACGACAGCGCGGACGACCACGACCTGCACCCCGGCTTTCGCCTGGGCCTGGGGACCTCCGTCGACATCGCCATGGGCCTGCCCATGATCGACGTCCTCGAGGCGCTTCTGCGAAGGATTCGGCCCTACGAGCTCACCCCGGGCTCGGCGGACGAGGCCTTCGAGGCCACCGTGGACGAACTCGCCGGCGCCATCTCCGCCCATGGGGCCCGCGCGGCCACGGGTGCCTTCCGCCGCGGGCTGGAGCGGCTCTCCGCCGTGCCCCACGACCGCTCCAGGCCCCGCCCGCGCGTGCTCATCGTGGGCGAGTACCTGCTCAACTTCCACCCGGGAGCCAACCACGAGATCGAGCGCTACCTCGAGGCCAACGGCTTCGAGGTCGTCGAGGCCCGCATGACCGACGTCGTCCGCAAGAGCTACTCCTACAAGCACGCCCAGGCGCGCGACTACCATGCGAGCATTCCGGCGGGCGACCGCGCGTGGAACGCCCTTGCGGACAACCTCTTCTCGGCGGCGCTCGGCGCCGCGGACCGGGTGGCGCGGGACTTCCCGCTCTACGAGCGGCCCGCGAGCATGGACGAGCTCGCCGACAGGAGCGACCCGATCATCCACCGCACCTTCGACGCGGGCGAGGGCATCCTCATCCCCGCAGAGATTCTCGAGCAGGCCTCGCGCGGCGTGCGCAACTTCGTGATCCTCCAGCCCTTCGGCTGCCTGCCCAACCACGTGGTGGGCCGCGGCATCATCAAGCGCGTGAAGGAGCTCTACCCCGACGCCCAGGTGCTCCCGCTGGACTACGACCCGGACGTGAGCCAGGCCAACATCGAGAACCGCCTGCAGATGCTCATCATGGACGCGCGCCCGGACGCGGAGCCCGAGGCCCCCGGCGAGGGACCGAGGGAGCGCGTGGCACGCTGGGGCAGGGACATCGTGGACGTGGGGAGCACGCAGGGCGGCGCGGCGCCTGCGGTGGGAGATACGACGCGCTGACGGCGGGCGTGGATGTCCCCGGCGGTGCGGCGGCGGTTCTCGCGCCGCCGGCCCCGCTCGCCGCGGACCTCTCCCGGCCTACGCCGCGTAGTGCCCGAGGCACATCCCTATGAACTCGCGCATCTCCGTGCGGAAGTCCCCGACGGGCGGCGTGGCCCCCAGCTCCTCAAGCGCCTGCGCGATGAGCGGGTTGTGCCAGCAGACGCCCTCGAGGCCCACGGCGTGGTAGTAGATCGTCAGCAGCAGGGACTCCACGCGCTCGGGCGCGATGTCCAGCACGAGCGGCAGGCGCTCGCGCATCTTCTCGACGCAGGCGTAGTAGCAGCGCTTGAAGTCCACGAGGCGCTCCACCGTGACGTTGGTCTCCACGATGGCGGCGAGCAGGTCGCCCAGCCGGAAGTACTCCTGGTGCGCGTTGGCGATGCCGGCCCACACCTCGGCAACGGTGGCGGGGGAGAGGCCGCAGCCCTTGGGAAAGGCGGCGAGCAGGTCGTCGAAGTAGGAGCGGCACTCGTCCGCGGTGAGCAGGAGGAAGATCTCCTCCTTGGTGCTCACGTACTTGTAGAGGTTCGCGCGCGACCAGCCGAGCTCGTCGGCGATCGTGGTGAGCGTGATCTCGTGGTACGGACGCGCGGCGAACTGCCTGCGCGCCGCGCCCTTGATCTCCTCGAGGCGCTGCTCCTTCTGCTCGGCGCTGCGCGCCCTGATGAAATCTGCCATGACTCCTCCGTG
Organism: uncultured Atopobium sp.; assembly: GCA_964501395.1. Classification (GTDB taxonomy): domain Bacteria; phylum Actinomycetota; class Coriobacteriia; order Coriobacteriales; family Atopobiaceae; genus Thermophilibacter. Next base: position 8,551 of record CAZCTE010000005.1, on the reverse strand, counting down.
GGTTCCGCTGAAGTCAGTATAGCGAGACGTGGGGGAGATGTAAGAAAACCACCGTCCGCTAACGCTTTACAAGTGACGAAGTGTTAACTAAATTGGGGTGTGGCGAGAACCCGCGCTCGTCTCGAAGAAAGGACGCAAAGATGGCAGACACCAGTGACTTCAACCCCACCTTCGGCCTCGGCAGCCCCAACGACGCCTACGCGCAGTACTTCACCGGGCAGTCCTACCTCAACCCCCTGACCGACCCCGCGGCCTGCGGCGTTGGCCTGGCCAACGTGACCTTTGAGCCGGGGTGCCGCAACAACTGGCACGTCCACAACGCCGACAAGGGCGGCGGGCAGATTCTCGTCTGCGTCGACGGCCGCGGCTGGTACCAGGAGTGGGGCGAGGAGCCGCAGGAGCTCGTGCCCGGGAGCGTCGTGGTGATCCCGGCGGGCGTGAAGCACTGGCACGGTGCCGCGCGCGACTCCTGGTTCTCCCACATCGCCTTCGAGGCGCCGGGCGAGAACTGCAGCAACGAGTGGCTCGAGCCCGTCACCGACGAGCAGTACCCGGCGTAGCGGGTCGCGGCGAAGCC
>CAZCTE010000005.1:6354-7874 GCA_964501395.1 uncultured Atopobium sp. | reverse complement strand
CAAGCCCCTGACCTGCGCAAATGCAATCCTGACCAAGGGGCCCAACGCGTGCCAGAGCGCATACCCTCGAATCGAGAGCGCATACCCTACTTGGTGATGTGACGGCCGATTTGGCTCTACGCGAGAAGCGACGCGTGCTCCGGGTGCTTCTCGAACCAGCTCGCCGCGTACGAGCAGGTCGGGCGCGCGTAGTAGCCGCTCGCGGCAATGCTCGCCACGGCACGGCTCATGAGCTGGCCCGCTATGCCCTGCCCGCGAAGGGTCTCGTCCACGAAGGTGTGGTTGATCTCGACGATGCCGGGCTCGACCTGGGGGAAGGTCACCTCGGCGAGCACGGCGTCCTGGTCGTCCAGAAGCCTCACGGCGTCACGCTCGGCTGTCCACTCCATTGCGTCCTCCTCAGGTTGGTTGGGGTCTGTCGGTTGAACGGGGCCGCGCGGCGGAAGACGTGTCCGCAGAGCGCGCCCGGCGCGTGAGATGGCACCGCAGGAAGATTCTCCGCGCACCGCGTGATTGTCGCACAGCCGGCCGGTTCGGAGGACGGAATCGCGGGCCTCAGGTGCGCGGAGTGGCATTGCGGTGTGCCCGGTGCGCCCGGCGCACCAGCGGCCGCCGAGGCGAACCCCACTCCGCGTCCCTTACCCGTGCGCGGGGCGGTACTGGATCGCGCCGGTGATGGCGCGCTTTGCCCAGCGGGGGAGAAGGCGGGCCGCAAAGACCGCGAGCTTGTCGAGAAGCCCCGGGACAACGCGGCGGCGCCCCTGCCACAGGCCCCTCAGCGCCTTGCGCGCCACGAAGGGCGCCGGGTAGGCGGCCACGCGCATGACGTTTCTCTCGCCAAAGCCGGCGCGCCCGAAGAAGTCGGTGCGCACGGGCGCGGGGCAGACCTGCGTGAGCGTGACGCCCCAGGGCGCCAGCTCCTCGGCCACGGCGTCGCTGAGCTCGTGGACGTAGGACTTGGAGGCGTAGTAGGTGGCCATGTAGACGCCGGGGTAGAAGGCCGCGAGCGAGGCCACGTTGAGGATGCCGCCGCAGCCGCGCTCCTTCATGCGGGCGCCAAACGCGCAGGTGAGGTGCGTGAGCGCCGCAATGTTGACGGACAGCAGGCGCTCGTGGCGCTCCCACGGGAGGTCGACGAACTCGGCGGCCTCGGCAAAGCCCGCGTTGTTCACGAGCACGTCCACGAAGACACCGAGCCCGTCCACGAAGCTGACAAGCCGCTCGCAGGAGCCCGGCTCGGAGAGGTCGAGGGCGATCACGTCAACGCGGACGCCGTGGGCAGCGTGCAGCTCGTGTGCCAGGTCCTCGAGGGCCTCCTCGCTGCGGGCGCTGAGGACGAGCGCGAAGCCCCTCTCGGCAAGCTGGCGGGCGAACTCGCGCCCCAGCCCGCCGGTCGCGCCCGTGACGAGCGCGGTGTGCGGCATGTCTGTCGAGAGTCTGAGCATGCTGCCCAGCCTAGCACGCCAGCATGTCAGCGCGCAGCGAGCAGAACGGAACGGGCCCCGACGGGCAGAACGCCG
>CAZCTE010000005.1:0-6254 GCA_964501395.1 uncultured Atopobium sp. | reverse complement strand
ATAGAGAGCGTTGCCGTCATCGGCAGGGGAGCGGTTGGCCTGCTCTACGGCGGGCTCATCCACAGGAACGTGGGCCCGGGCTCCGTGGAGTTCGTGATGGACGACGAGCGCTTCTCGCGCCGCGCCGGCGAGGTCCCCACCATAAACGGCGAGCCCTGCGCCATCCCCGCGCTGCCGGCGAGCGAGGCCGCCCCGGTCGACCTCGTGATCCTGGCGACCAAGGCCACCGGGCTCGACGGCGCGCTCGACACCATGGAGCGGCTCGTGGGGCCGCAGACCCGCATCATCTCCCTGCTCAACGGCATCACGAGCGAGGAGCGCGTGGCCGCGCGCTTTGGCTGGGGGCGCACCGTGCTCTCCGTGGCGCAGGGGATGGATGCCGTCTACATCGGGGGCGCCCTCACGTTCACGCACGCCGGGGAGATTCGCCTGGGCCCCGCCGAGGGAACGGCGCCGGGCGTCGTGGAGGACATCGCCGACCTTCTGGGCCGCGCGGGGATTGCGCACGTGGTGGAGCCGGACATCCGGCGCCGCCAGTGGGTGAAGCTCATGCTCAACGTGGGAATCAACCAGACCTGCATGGTCTTTGGCGGCAGCTATGGCAGCGCGAGTGAGCCGGGCAGCGAGCAGAACCGCTGCTTCGTGGCCGCCATGCGCGAGGCCCTCGCCGTGGCGCGCGCCGAGGGCGTGGACGTCACCGAGGCCGACCTCACCGAGATGGCCGAGCTCATCGCGTCGATCGATCCGGAGGGGATGCCCTCCATGGCGCAGGACCGCGTGAACGGCCGGCGCACGGAGGTCGAGGAGTTCTCCGGCACCATCGTCCGCCTTGCCGAGAAGCACGGCATCCTCGTGCCCACCAACCGCTGGCTCTATGCGCGCATTCGCGAGCTCGAGGCGGGGCTTCCGGCGTAGGTGGCGAGGCCGGCGTAGGCTTAGGCGGTGTGCGCGGTGGCTCTCTAACGCTCAGATAAGAGAATGAGCGTCTTCTAACGCTTTACAAGCAACGCAACGTCGCGTAAGCTAACTCCGACAGGCGTCAACTCACGCAAGAGACGTACGAGGGAGACCCCATGCTCGGAGACTTCACCTACCACAACCCAACCAAGCTCATCTTTGGCACCCACGCGCTCGACGCGCTCGTGGGCGAGCTCGCGGCGTACGGTCCGTGCGTGCAGCTCGTCTACGGCGGCGGCTCCATCAAGGAAAACGGCATCTACGACCAGGTAATCTCCGCGCTCGCGGCGGCGGGCAAGACCGTCGTCGAGGACGGCGGCGTCATGCCCAACCCCACGGTCGAGAAGCTCAACGAGGGCGTGGCCATCGCGCGCGAGAACGAGGTGGACCTCATCCTGGCCGTGGGCGGCGGCTCGTGCGTCGACTACGCCAAGGCGGTGGCGGTCTCGGCCAACCTGCCCGAGGGCGCGGACCCCTGGCAGACCTACTGGGTGGACTTCGACGAGCCCACCTGTCCAATCGTCCCGGTGGGCGCCGTGCTCACGATGGTGGGGACCGGCTCCGAGATGAACGCCGGCTCGGTCATCACCAACCACGCGACGCACATGAAGGTGGGCCACGTCTTTGCCAGCGCCGAGGTGTGCCCCAAGTTTGCGGTGCTCAACCCCGAGTTCACCTACTCGCTGCCGCGCTACCAGATGGTCGCCGGCATCTTCGACATCATGAACCACATCACCGAGCAGTACTTCTCGGGCACCGACGACAACACCTCAGATTACCTTTCCGAGGGTCTCATGCGCTCGCTCGTTCGCGCGAGCCGCGCGGCCGTCAAGGATCCCGAGGACTACGAGGCCCGCTCCAACATCATGTGGTGCGCCACCTGGGCGCTCAACACCCTCGTGTCCCGCGGCAAGTCCACCGACTGGGAGGTCCACATGATCGGCCAGGCCGTGGGCGCGCACACCGACGCCACGCACGGTATGACGCTCTCCGCCGTGGCCCTGCCGTACTACCGCCTGATCATGCCCTACGGCACCGAGAAGTTCGCGCGCTTTGCGACCGAGGTCTGGGACGTGGACCCCGCCGGCAAGACAACCGAGGAGCTCGCCGCTGCCGGCCTCGACGCGATGGAGGCCTGGATGCGCGAGATCGGCTGCGTGATGAACCTCTCCGAGCTCGGCGTCACGGAGGACATGCTCGAGGGCATCGCCGACAGCACCCTCATCCTGCAGGGCGGCTACCACGTTCTCTCGCGTGACGAGGTCATCGGGGTCCTTCGCGAGAGCCTGTAGGGACGGCCCCGACACGGGCAGGGTTTCGCTGTCGTGCCAGCGCGGGTCAGCGATTGGCGGCAGGGGCACGGTCCCTTTGCCGCCCTGTCCCGTTGCCACGTCCGGCCCGCACGCGCGACGGCTCAAGAGTTAGGAGCAGACATGGGCAAGGTTCTGGTTGCGTACTTCTCGGCTGAGGGGACCACGGCGCGAGTGGCGCGCGAGATTGCGGCGGCGGTGGGCGGCGAGCTCTTTGAGATTCGGCCCGCCGAGCTCTATACCGCGGCCGACCTCGACTGGCGCAACAAGCGCAGCCGCAGCTCGATCGAGATGAACGACCCCGCGTGCCGCCCGGCGCTCGCCGGGCCGGCCCCGGACGCGTCCGATTGCGACGCGGTCCTTCTCGGCTTCCCGATCTGGTGGTACGTGGAGCCGCGCGTGGTGGACACGTTCGTGGAGGTGGCGAACCTCTCGGGCGTGCGCGTGGTGCCGTTTGCGACCTCGGGCGGCTCCGGGATCGGCGGCGCCGAGAGGAGCCTGGCCGAGAAGTACCCCGAGGTGGACTGGCGGCCCGGCGCGCTGCTCAACGGCAGCGACGCCGCCGCCTGGGCGCGCGGCCTGGGCCTGTAGGGCGCACGGCGCGGGTCGCCTGCCGCTGGCCTGCCGCACCCAACGGCGCCGCGCCACCGCCCGCCACCGCCGCCCGAAAGCGCGCCGTGTGTGACAGCTTCGTGTGAAGCTGGCGCACGCGCGGCCTCAGCCGGGGTAGGAAAAAGAACTGAAACAGAAGCTGGGTACACTGTCTTCCGTCCCTGCGTCGTCCCGTTCGCGGGCTCGTGGGGACGTTTCTTTCTTGGGGACGTTTCTTTCTGTCTACAGTCTCCAGGAGGACGTTATAAGGAGGAAGCCATGTCTCATTCCGTTTCTCGTCGCTCGTTCCTCGGCATCGCCGGAGGGGCCGTTCCCGTCCTGACGCTCGGCCTCGCGGGCTGCAGCTCCAGCTCCGACGACAGCTCCGACTCCACCAGCGAGTCCAGCGACGACAGCTCCACCACGACCTACATCATCGCCACCGACACCACGTTCGCGCCCTTCGAGTTCACGGACGAGAACGGCGACTTCGTGGGCATCGACGTGGACATTCTCGCCGCCATCGCCGAGGACCAGGGCTTTGAGTACGAGCTCAACTCCCTCGGCTTCGACGCCGCCGTGGCCGCCCTCGAGTCCAACCAGGCCGACGCCGTCATCGCCGGCATGTCCATCACCGAGGAGCGCCAGGAGAAGTACGACTTCTCCGACGCCTACTACGACTCCTACGTCTGCGCGGCCGCGGCCGACGGCGGCGACGTCACGAGCCTCGACGACCTCTCCGGCATGACGGTGGCCTGCAAGACGGGCACCCAGAGCGCCTCCTGGGCCGAGTCCATCGCTGACGAGTACGGCTTCGAGATCTCCTACTTCGACACCTCCGACCTCATGTACCAGGACGTCCTTACCGGCAACTCCGCCGTGTGCTTCGAGGACTACCCGGTCATGGCCTACGGCGTCGCGCAGGGCAACGGCCTCACCGTTATCGCCACCGAGGAGGAGGAGTTTGCCACCCCGTACGGCTTCGCCGTCATGAAGGGCGAGAACAGCGAGCTTCTCGAGATGTTCAACGAGGGCCTCGCCAACATCCAGGCCGACGGCACCTACGACGAGATCGTCTCCTCCTACCTGGAGGACTAGGCCGTCCGCGAGAAGCAAGGAGAAGGGGCCGCGCGAACGTGATGCGCGGCCCCCTGACGTTATAAGAGGGGGCCTATGGATCTCTCGACGCTCATGGAGACGTTCGTCGACGCGTGGCCGCTCCTGTGGGCGGGTCTCCAGACGACGGTCTACGTCACGGTCGTCTCGCTCGTCTTTGCCATGGTGATCGGCATCTTCACCTGCCTCATGAACCTCTCCAAGTTCAGGGTGCTGCGCGGCATCGCCAAGTTCTACATCTGGATCATCCGCGGCACGCCGATGCTCGTCCAGGCCTTCTACATCTACTTCGCCATGCCGCAGCTCCTGCAGGCCACCATCGCGCCCGACTTCCGCATCGACGTCGTCACGGCGAGCATCATCACCCTGATCCTCAACGCCGGCGCCTACACCTCCGAGATCTTCCGCGGCGCCATCCAGTCGGTGGACAAGGGCCAGATGGAGGCCTCGCGCAGCCTAGGCGTCGGGTACGCCAAGACCATGCAGAAGATCATCCTGCCGCAGGCGCTGCGCATCTGTCTGCCGAGCCTGGTGAACCAGTTCATCATCACCCTCAAGGACTCCACGATCATGTACGCGATCGGCCTGCCGGAGATCATGAACAAGGCCAAGGTCTACGTGGGGCGCACGATGGAGTCGTTTGCCACCTACACCTGGGTCGCGGTCGTCTTCCTCATCATCACGAGCGTGCTCATGGTCGTCTCGTCCCAGCTCGAGAAAAGGATGCGCAAGTAATGGCTGAGAAGAACGAGGTCAAGATCCACGTCGCCGGCTTGGTCAAGGACTTTGGCGAGAACCACGTGCTGCGCGGCATCGACATCGACATCCACGTGGGCGAGGTCGTCTGCGTGATCGGCCCCTCCGGCTCGGGCAAGTCCACCTTCCTGCGCTGCCTCAACCGGCTCGAGGAGGCCACCGCGGGCCAGATCGTCATCGACGGCGAGGCGATCACCGGCCCCAAGGCCAACGTGGACAGCATCCGCCGCCACGTGGGCATGGTGTTCCAGCAGTTCAACCTCTTCCCGCACTACAGCGTCAAGCAGAACATCATGTACGCGCCGGTGGAGCTCAAGCTCATGGGCAAGGAGGAGGCCGCCGCCACGGCCGAGCGCCTGCTCGCGCGCGTGGGCCTCGCCGAGAAGGCCGACGCCATGCCGCGCTCGCTCTCCGGCGGGCAGCAGCAGCGCGTGGCCATTGCCCGCGCCCTGGCCATGAACCCGGACATCATGCTCTTCGACGAGCCCACGAGCGCGCTCGACCCCGAGATGGTGGGCGAGGTCCTCGACGTCATGCGCGAGCTCGCCGACCAGGGCATGACCATGGTCGTGGTCACGCACGAGATGGGCTTCGCGCGCGAGGTCGCCGACCGGGTCATCTTCGTGGACGAGGGCGTCATCCAGGAGGAGGGCACGCCGGAGCAGGTGTTCAGCCACCCCAGGAACCCGCGCACGCAGAACTTCCTCTCCAAGGTCCTCTAGGCACGGGGGTGCCGGGTGCTCGGCATCGTCGGATACGGCGGCTTTGTCGTCTCGGCGGCGGCGCTCTGCCTCACGCCGGGCATCGACACCGTCTACATCCTTACGCGCACCATCGCGGGCGGCCGGCGCGACGGGGTGGCGAGCGCGCTCGGCATCAGCTGCGGCCTTGTCGTGCACACCGTCCTCGTGGCCACGGGGCTCTCGCTCCTGCTCGCGGCCTCGACCGTGGCCTTCGGCGTCATCAGGGTGGCGGGCGCGGCCTACCTCGCGGTCATGGGCGTGCGGAGCATCCTCTCCGGCGGCGGGTCCTTCTCGACGGTGGGGGAGGGCGCCGGCGATACGGGCGCCGTTGGCGGCGCCGGCGGGGAGGCCGTCCGCGATGATGCTTCCCGCGGGCGCGGCGCTACCCTGCGCGTCTTTGGCCAGGGCGTGCTGACCAACGTGCTCAACCCCAAGATCATCCTGTTCTTCCTGGCGCTGCTCCCGCAGTTCGTGGCCACGCCCAACGAGTACGGCCCGCTGCCGTTCCTGGCGCTCGGCCTCACCTACGTGGCGCTCTCCACGGCCTGGACCCTGGTGATCGTGCTCGTTGCGGGTCCCTTCTCGCGCCTGCTCACCTCGAGCCCGCGGGCCGGCCGCATCACCTCGGTGGTCTCCGGCCTGGTCTACATCGCGCTGGGGGCGACGATCTTCCTCACGACGTAGCGCGGGCGGGGGCACGGCAGCGCGTCCGGTGGGTCCCCTGCGGCACCGCGTTGCGCGTTCCTTACAGCATTGTGCCCAGCAGCTGTCGCAGCTGGCC
>CAZCTE010000004.1:16198-18357 GCA_964501395.1 uncultured Atopobium sp. | reverse complement strand
CTCACGACGGAGATGAGCGGCGAGAAGAACGCGGCGGCTATGAAGAGGAGGCCCGTGAAGACCGAGGAGAGACCGGTCCTACCGCCGTCGGCCGCGCCGGACGAGGACTCGACGAAGGTGGTGAGCGACGAGGAGCCGATGAGGCCGCCGGCGGCCGCGGCCGCGGAGTCGACGATGAGGATCTCCTTGACGTCCTCGACGTTGCCGTCATCGGTGAGGAACTCGCCCTGCTTGGCGACGGCCATCGCGGTGCCCATGGTGTCGAAGAAGTCGGACATCATGAGCGAGAAGGCCATGACGAGGAGCGTGGGGCTCGTGATCACCTTGGCGATGCCCATGACGCCGTCCTCATCCGTGAGGAAGGGCGCGCCGAAGGACGAGAAGTCGAGGCTCGAGACGATGCCGGAGGGCATCTGGGTCACGCCGAGCGGGATGCCGGCGATGACGGCGACCACGATGCCGAGAAGCAGCGAGCCGGGGACCTTGAGCGCATAGAAGATGACGGTGGCCACGAGGGAGATGAGGCCCACGAGGAAGGTTCCGTCGATGTCGCCGAGGGCGACCAGGGTGTCGGAGTCGGCCACGATGATGCCGCCGTCCTTGAGGCCGATCATGGCGATGAAGAGGCCGAGGGCGACCGAGATGGCATGCCTGAGCGAGACCGGGATGGCGTCCATGATGGCCTCGCGCAGGCCGCAGAGGACGAGCAGCAGGATGGCCACGCCTTCGACGAAGATGACGGCGCTCGCCGCGTGCCAGTCCCCGCCGGCCATGGGCACGAGAACCGTGGCGAAGATCGCGTTGATGCCCATGCCGGAGGCGCAGGCCAGCGGCCTGTTCGCGAAGAGGCCCATGCAGATGGTCATGATGCCCGCGCCGATGCAGGTCGCCGTCACGGCGGCGGTCTCGGAGATGCCCGCGAGCACGAGCAGCGGCGGGTTCACGGCGATGATGTACGCCATGGCGAGAAACGTGGTGAGGCCGGCGCGAAGCTCCTGCCCGGCGCTCGTCCCGCGCTCTTTGAACTTGAAGAACGAATCCATTTCGATACCCCTTCCTCTTGGGCGCGTTCCTTCGGTCATGCGGGACGGTGGCTGACATGCGAGGCGTGGCGAGAGGTTCGTCACGTTCAGGAGGCGTGAGCCAGCCAGGTCCTCTAGGCGCCGCTCGAGCCGAAGCCCCCCGACCCGCGATCCGTCTCGTCGAGCTCCCCCACCTCGACGAGGTCTACGACGGGCACCCTCTGGATTACGAGCTGGGCGATCCTCTCCCCGCGGGAGATGACGATCGGGCGCTCGTTATCGAGGTTCACGGCGCAGACCTTGAGCTCGCCGCGATAGTGGGAGTCTATGAGGCCGGGGGTGTTGGCCATGGAGAGGCCCTCCTTGAGGGCGAGGCCGCTCCGGGGCTGGACGAAGCCGGCGTAGCCCTCGGGGATGGCAACGGCCAGGCCGGTGGACACGAGACGCCGCTCGTGCGGGGCCAGCGTGACGTCCTCGTTGGCCCTGAGATCGAGGCCGGCGTCCCCGGCGTAGGCGTAGGTGGGGAGCTCGACCGTGGGGTCGAGCCGCTTGATGGGCAAAGAGATTCTCTCGTCAGGCATTGAGGCTCCTCAGCTCCTCGCTGAACTCGTCGACGTCCTTGAAGTCACGGTAGACGGAGGCAAAGCGGACGTAGGCGACCTTGTCAAGGGATATGAGCCGCTTGAGGACCATGCCCCCGAGCTCCGTCGAGGAGACCTCGGTGGAGCTGCTGTCCCTGACCTCGGACTCTATGCTGTCTATGAGGGCCGTGAGCTCGGCCATGGGAACGTCTCGCTTGACCGTGGCCGTGACAAGCCCCCTCATGAGCTTCTGGCGGTCGAAGGGCTCCCGACGGCCGTCGCGCTTGACCACGACGAGGGGAATCTCCTCGCAGCGCTCGTACGTGGTGAAGCGAAATCCGCACGTGGTACACTCCCGGCGGCGCCGGATGGCGTCGTTGCTCTCTGACGGGCGCGAGTCGACCACCTTGGACTCCTCGCAACCGCACTTGGGACAGCGCATGTGACCTCCTTGGCTTTCGGTACCAAGAGAACGTATCACAAAATGCACAAATTTCGCGACCCCACGGAAAGCGGTAACCTGGCTGAAAGGTTGGGTCGTTTGGCTGAAAGGACG
>CAZCTE010000004.1:13938-16098 GCA_964501395.1 uncultured Atopobium sp. | reverse complement strand
CCGTTCTCCTCGACGATCCAGGAGACGAGGTCGCGGGTGCTCACGCCCTCGACGGCGCGCTCCGCAGCGATGCTCCAGAGGGTGTCTCCGGTGTGCACGGTGACGGTGGACGTGGGCACGGCCTCGATGGCGCGTGCGATCGCCCGGCGCGTGAGGGCGTCCGAGACGGAGGCCACGAGGACCAGGGCCACGACGAGAAGCGCGGAGATGACGCCCAAGCGAACCTGCGCGGGGCCGAGGGCCGCGGATTGGGCCTTGCGCGACCGCGCCCCCACGCGAGGCTCCGCGGCCCTGCGGCAGCCCGCGGCCTCGCAAGCAGCGACGGCCTCCAGGCCCGTCTCGGCCTCAAGGGGCGCCTCGGCACCGCATCCGCCCTCGATGAGCGTGAGGTACGCCCTCCTCCCGGCAAGCGCGGCCGTCCCGTTGCACTCGTAGCGAACGCTCGTCTCGTTGCGGGCCATGGCCTCTCCCCTCTTTCGATCCGTCGACACGGTTATAGCTGTCCCACCGGACAACAATTCAATCTGAGGCGTCGAACATCTGTTTCTAAGTATGCTGGTACAATTGTTCGTGTCAAGCGAAAACGAACATGTGTTTGAAATTTCGCGTCCGCTCGGATATCATCGGTGGCACGACGAAGGAGGCATCATGGCAACCACGGGGAGAAAGCTCGGCAAGCGCCAGCTCGCCATCTACGAGTTCATCCGCAGCTACTCCAGCGAGCACGGCTACCCGCCCTCGGTGCGGGAGATCGGCGCCGCGGTGGGCCTGGCCTCGCCCTCCACGGTCCACATGCACCTCAAGGTGCTCGAGGACCAGGGCCTCATCCGACGTGACTCCAAGAAGCCCCGCACGATCGAGGTGGTGGACAAGCAGCCCGAGCAGGAGGGCGCCGAGTCCCTGGCGAGCCCCGCCGAGGACCCTGACCGCGGCCTCATCTCGCTCCCGCTCGTGGGCAGGGTGGCCGCCGGCACGCCCATCCTGGCCGAGCAGAACGTGGAGGAGACGGTCACGCTGCCCACGGCGCTCGTGGGCGACTCCAGCTCCTTCGTCCTCAGGGTCCGCGGGGAGTCCATGGTGAACGCAGGCATCTTCGACGGCGACTACATCGTCGTGAAGGAGCAGCGCGACGCCAGCAACGGCGAGATCGTGGTCGCCCTCATAGACGACTCCGCCACGGTCAAGACCTTCTACCGCGAGCGCGACCGCGTGCGCCTCCAGCCCGAGAACGACGCCATGGAGCCCATCTACGTAAAGCACCCGGTCATCCTGGGCAAGGTGACGGCCCTCGTCCGCTCCTTCGGCTAGGCCGGGGCTCGGCATGGGGGACGAGAGGGACCGGCCGTACGAGGGCGTGGCCTGCGCCGCCGCACGTGAGGCATCTGAGTCCCGCCCCGCTGTGCGTGAGACGCCTGAGGACGGCGCCCGCCCAACGCGGCGCATAGGCGTCTTCGACCTCGCGCGCGGCGCGGCCGTGGTCTCGATGGTGCTCTTCCACCTCTGCTACGACCTCAAGTACCTCTCCGGCGTGGACATGCCCTGGTTCGCGGGGACCCTTCAGGAGGTGTGGCGCTGCTCCATCTCCTGGACCTTCCTCTTCGTCGCGGGGTGCATGTGCCCCCTCTCGAGGTCCAACCTCCGCCGGGCAGCGCAGTACGGCTTCGTTGCCCTGGGAATCTGGGCCGTGACCACCGTCGCCGCCGTGGACACGCCCATATCCTTCGGCATCATCTACTGCATGGCGGCCTGCACGCTCGTTGCCTGGGCGCTCTCGCGCCTCCGCGCGCTGCCGCGGGGGCCGGTCGCCGCGGCAGCGCTCTTCGCGGCCTTTGTCCTCCTGCTCGACCTACGGCACGGGACCGTGGGCGTCGCCGGCCTCACCCTCGATGTGCCGGACGCCCTTTACGACTCGGGGCTGCTCGCCTGGCTGGGGCTGCCGGGGGAGGGCTTCTCCTCGGGGGACTACTATCCCCTCCTCCCCTACCTCTGCCTCTTCCTCGCGGGCGCCGCGATGGGCACCACCTGGGCCCAGGCGGGCTACCCCGTCTGGGCCCGTGAGGCCAGGCTGGGGCCGCTAAACGCCGTCGGACGGCACGCCCTCGTGGTCTACGTCGTCCACCAGCCCGTTCTGCTCGTCCTCTCGGAGCTCGTCTCCCGCCT
>CAZCTE010000004.1:0-13838 GCA_964501395.1 uncultured Atopobium sp. | reverse complement strand
CCCCCTCTTCTGAGACGGCGTAGGGCGCGAGCGTCTTTGCCATGCGACCGTCGGCCTTGACGGTGGCGAGAAGCCCGCCCTGCGCGTAGCTCCTGCGGATGAGCTGACAGCGCTCGTGGACCATCTTCATGAGGAGGCCCTTCTCGTAGGGCACGAGCACCGTCATGGTGACGCTGTCCGCCGCGGCCTCCTGCGCCACGCGGTAGAGGAGCCCCCGAATTCCCGTCCCCTCGAGGGCCGAGACCAGCTGCGCGTCCGGGTGCGCAGCCAGCGCCGCGCGCCGCTCCTCGGGCTCCAGGGCGTCGCTCTTGTTGAGGACGGTCACGCTGGGGATGGCGTCGGCGCCGATCTCCTCGAGGACCGAGCGCACGGCCTCCATCTGAAGCTCGCGATGCGGGTCCGAGGCGTCCACGACGAGCAGCACGAGGTCGGCGTTGCGCACCTCGGCGAGCGTGGACTTGAAGGACTCGACGAGCATCGTGGGCAGCTTCTGGATGAAGCCCACGGTGTCCGTCACGGTGACCTTGCGCCCCTCGGCGAGCTCGAGCGCGCGGGTGGTGGGATCGAGCGTGGCGAAGAGCTCGTCTTGCACGTAGACGTCCGAGCCGGTGAGCCGGTTGAGGAGCGTGGACTTGCCCGCGTTGGTGTAGCCGACGAGTGCCACGCGGAAGACGCCGGAGTCCCAGCGCGCCTTGCTCTGGACCCCGCGGCGCCGTTCCAGGAGCTCGAGCTCGCGGCGCAGCGTGGAGATGCGCGAGCGCACGAGGCGCCGGTCCACCTCGAGCTGGCTCTCGCCCTGGCCGAAGCGGCTGCCGATGCCGCCGCGCGTCTGCTCGCCCACGAGGTGGCTCCACATGCCGCGCAGGCGCGGGAGGACGTACTGGAGCTGGGCGAGCTGCACCTGGAGGCGGCCCTCGTGGGTCTTGGCGTGCACGCCAAAGATGTCGAGGATGAGGGCGGTGCGGTCGATGACCTTGGTGGGCTCGCCGAGGGCCTTCTCGAGGTTGGCCTGCTGGGAGGGGGTGAGCTCGTCGTCGAAGATCACGACGTCGGCGGAGAGGGCGCGCACGCTCTCGCGGAGCTCCTCCACCTTGCCCTTGCCGATGAAGGTCCGGGGCACCGGCGCGTCGAGCCGCTGCGTCATGGTGAGCACCACCTCGGCGCCGTCCGTCTCGGCGAGGCGCGCGAGCTCTGCGAGGGACTCCTCGCAGGACCACTCCGAGTTACCGAGGTCCACGCCCACGAGGATGGCCCGCTCGGGCACGGGGGCGGTGGACTGCGGGCTAAAGCGCCCCATCGTCGCCCCCCACAACACGGGACGGGGCATCGGGCGCGGCGGCGGGGGCGCCCAAAAGCGCGGGGGCACCGTCAGGCGCGGCGTCAGGCCCGAGGCCGGCCCCGCCGGACGCCGGGCCCGCCACGGAGGCAAGAACGGCCTCGGCCGCCTCCTCGGGGCCCATCGCGTCGAGGTCGAGCCACCGCACGCGCCCGTCACGCCTCAGCCAGGAGAGCTGCCGCTTGGCGTAGCGCCGGGAGCGCGCCTTGATGGTCTCCACGGCCTCCTCGAGCGTGCACGCCCCGGAGAGCGCCCCGAGCACCTCCTTGTAGCCGATGGCCTGGCCCGCAGTAACGTCGGTCGTGAGGCCGGCCTCTGCCAGGCCCCGCACCTCGTCCACGAGCCCGGCGGCCACCATCTCGTCCACGCGGGCGTCAATCCGCTCGTAGAGCCGCTCGCGCGCCATGGTGAGCCCCCAGATGGTGGCGTCGTAGTGGGGCACGTGCGCGCGGAGCCCCTCGTGCTTCCTTGCATAGGACTCGCCCTCGTCGAGCAGCTCGAGCGCCCGCACCACGCGCCGGGAGTTGTGCGGGTGGATGAGCGCCGCGCTCTCGGGGTCGCGCTCGGCGAGAAGCGCGTGCAGGGCGTCCGCCCCGCGCTCGGCGAGAAGGCGCTCGTAGGCGCGTCGTCCCTCGCCGCCCACCTCCCCCGAGGGGAAGTCCATCTCGTCGATCACGGCGTCGAGGTAGAGGCCCGTGCCGCCGCAGAGCACCGGCACCGTGCCTGCCTCCAGCAGCTCGTCGACGCAGGCGCGGGCGGCCGCCTGGAAGCGCTGGGCGGAGTAGTTCTCCAGGGGGTCGGCCACGTCCACCATGAGCAGCGGCGCGCGGCGCTCGGCGACGGGCGTCTTGGCCGTGCCCACGTCCATGCCGCGGTAGACCTGCATGGCGTCCACCGAGACGACGGAGCTGCCCAGCCGCTCGGCCACGAGGTCCGCCACCAGGCTCTTGCCGGAGGCGGTGGGCCCCACGACGCAGACCACGCGACCGTGGCTCATTTGGGCTCGCCCGTGACGGTCCCGCGCAGGTACCAGGTGCGCGCCTCGTCCACGTGCACGTCCACCACGCGGCCCACGTACTCCTCGGGCGCGCGCCCCTCGGGCAGCGAGAAGTGCACCGTCTGGTTCTTCTCGCTATGGCCCACGAGGACCGCGCCGTCGCGCTTGGACGGCCCCTCCACGAGCACGCGCGAGACGCATCCCAGGTCCGCCTGGTTGGCCTCGTGCGCCTGCTCGGCCACGAGCGCGGCCAGGCGGTCGAAGCGCTCCTGGATCACCTCGTGGGGCGTGTCGTTGGGCATCTCGGCAGCAGGGGTGCCCGGGCGCGGCGAGTAGATGAAGGTGTAGGCCGAGGAGAACGCCGCCTCGCGCACGAGCGAGAGCGTGTCCTCGAAGTCCTCCGCAGTCTCCCCCGGGAAGCCCACGATGATGTCCGTGGAGAGGGCGAGGCCGGGGATGGCGGCGCGCAGGCGCCCCACGAGCTCGAGGTACTGCTCGCGGGTGTAGCGGCGGTTCATGGCGCGCAGGACGCGCGTGGACCCGCTCTGCACGGCCAGGTGGAGGTGGGGCATCACGGCGGGGACCTCCGCCATGGCGGAGATGACCTCGTCCGTGAGGTCCTTGGGGTTGGAGGAGGTGAAGCGGATGCGCTCGACGCCCGTCTCGCCCACGCGGCGCAGGAGCTCGGCGAAGCGGGGCTCGCCGTAGACGTTGCGGCCGTAGGAGTTCACGTTCTGGCCCAGCAGCGTCACCTCGCGGACGCCGTCCGCCACGAGCGTCTCGACCTCGGCGACCACGGCCTCCATCGTGCGGCTCCGCTCGCGCCCGCGCACGTGCGGCACGATGCAGTAGGTGCAGAAGTTGTCGCAGCCGGTCATGATGGGCACCCAGGCGTGGAAGTCCTGGGCGCGGTGGCTCGGCAGGTCGGTGGAGAAGGGCCTCCCCTCCTCAACGGTGTCCACCTCGACGGGGCGGCCGTCCGCGGCGAGCGCCTCCTCGACGAGGCCGGGCAGGCTCGCGAGGGCGCTCGTGCCAAAGACCACGTCCACGCTGGGGATGCGCTCGCGCACGCGCTCGCCGTCGCGCTGGGCGATGCAGCCGCCGATGGCCACCACGCGCCGGCCCGAGGGCGGCGGCGGGGCGCTCACCATGGCGGAGGCCTGCCCGTAGAGCCGCTGGTCCGCGTTGTCGCGGACGCAGCAGGTCATGAAGACCACGATGTCGGCCTCCTCGGGCGTGGGCACGCAGATGCAGCCGCAGGACTCCAGGAGGCCGGCGACGCGCTCGGAGTCGTGGAGGTTCATCTGGCAGCCGAAGGTCTTGACCCAGTAGGTGAGCCCGGCCAGGGGCGACGCGGCCGCCGTCACGAGGCCGCCCCCGGGAACTCGGCGCCGGGCCCCGTGATCTTGTGCACGTAGACGGCGATCCTGATGGCGGTGCGGCTCTCGCCGGAGATCTCGATGTCCGAGAAGGTGGGGGCGCAGGAGATGTCCACGCCCGTGGGGATGAGGAAGCCGCGGGCGATGGCAACGGCCTTGATCGCCTGGTTGACGGCGCCGGCGCCCACGCACTGCATGTTCACGGGGACGCCGTCCTTCACGAGGCCGGCTATGGCCCCGGCCACGGATGCCGGCGATGACTTGCTCGAGACCTTGAGGTATTCCATGTTCTGAGACTCCTGCCGTGACGGTAGTGCGTCCTGCTGCGTTTCCGATGGGTTAGCGTGCTGCCCCGTGCTCTGCGATGCTGATCCAAGTGGTCCTGCGCTGCGAGAATTCTAATCTATAGCGGCCGTTCGCGAGGGGCCGGGGCGGGCCTAGTCGCCCTCCTCCAGCTCGAAGGTCACCGTGATCCTCCCCCGCCCAACGGTGACCCGCGGGTCCGAGGCCAGGCTGAGGTAGTACCGCTCGCCGAGAAGCGCGAAGTCGCGCTCCATGACGCGCGAGAACTCCTCCACGTCCCGCCGGTCCACCTTGAGGCTCCGGCGGTCCCTCATGAGGTCAACCTCGCGGCGGGTGGCGGTCTCCCCGCGGTGCGTGAGGCGCGAGAGCACGCTCCGGAGGGGGCGCACCTGGCCGGAGACGATGCGGTGGGCCGTGCGCTCTGACATGTCGAGCCCGAGGGCCGAGGAGACCTCGCGGAGCTCGGAGGCGTCAGCCGCGGCACGCAGCCGCTCGAGCACGGGGAGCTCGCCAAGCCCGTCCATGAAGAGCAGCTCCGAGCCCTCGACGGAGGGCGTCACCCGCGCGCGGGCCGTGGCGGCGATCTCGGCCGGCGAGCCCAGGTAGACGTCGCAGCGGCCGCGCTCCTCGAGCGCGAACTCGCAGCAGGTCCGCACGATGTTGTGCGGGCCACGCACGCAGGCCTGCCCCCCGTCCTCGTCCTCGCCCACGGAGGGCCAGGTGGACTGGTCGGCCCGCTCGGCGAGCTGGGCGGTGTCGGTCACCACGCGGATGGCCGCGCCCTTCCCCTTGCCCGAGGAGAGCACCTCGGCGGAGACGGCGTTCTCGCGAATGGAGTAGAGCGCCATGCCGCGGCCATGCACGCCCCAGCGGTCCGTGTGGAAGCTCTCGAGCTTGGAGGTGACGCGGGGCTCGAAGATGCGCTCGCGCATGCCGTCCGGCACGCCCGTGCCGTCGTCGAGCACGACCGTGGTGCGGAGGCTTCCCTCGCGCGAGGTGGCCACGTAGATGTGGCGGGCACCCGCGTCTCGGGAGTTGCGCAGCATCTCTATGACCACGTCCTCAACGCAGCGGATGTCGTGCTTGGCCTGCCGGCGCTCGGCCTCCGCCACACGCAGGCGCACGTAGCCGTCGCCGAGGCTCTCCTCGACCCTGAGCGAGCGCTCGCCGCCCATGCGGGCGACGAAGCCCGTGAGGTCCTGCAGCGCTGCATCCTGCCCGCCCGGCCGGGCGGGAGCCTGGGGCGAGGGGCCCTGCGGCGCGAGGGCCCGCTGCGACAACGCCTGCTGTGAGCCGGGGGAGCCCATGGGCGCGACCTACTTGGCCACGTCCACGGCGCGGGACTCGCGGATGACCACGACGCGAACCTGGCCGGGGTACTCCATCTCGTCCTCGATCTGCTTGGCGATGTCATGTGCGAGGACCGTGGCCTGGGCGTCGGAGATCTTCTCGGGCTGGACCATGACGTGGAGCTCGCGGCCGGCCTGCATGGCGTAGGTGCGCTCGACGCCCTCGTGGGCGTTGGAGATCTCCTCGAGCTTCTCGAGGCGCTTGATGTAGGCCTCGGCGGACTCCCTGCGGGCCCCGGGGCGGGCGGCGGAGATGGCGTCGGCCGCCTGGACGAGCACGTCGAGGACGGTGTCGGGCTCGACGTCGGCGTGGTGGGCCTCGATGGCGTGGACGATCTCGGGGCGCTCGCCGTAGCGGCGGGCGAGGTCGGCGCCGATGACGGCGTGCGGGCCCTCGACCTCGTGGTCGACGGCCTTGCCGAGGTCGTGGAGGAGGCCGGCGCGCTTTGCGGGCGCCTCGTCGAGGCCCAGCTCGGCGGCCATCATGCCGCAGAGCGCGGAGACCTGGCACGAGTGGGCCAGCACATTCTGGCCGAAGGAGGTGCGGTATCGCAGGGCACCGAGGGTCTTGACGAGCTCGGGGTGCAGGTCGTGGATGCCCGCGTCGAAGGCGGCCTGCTCGCCGGCCTCGCGAACGCGCTCGGCCACGAGCGTCTCGGCCTTCTTGTAGAGCTCCTCGATGCGCGCGGGGTGGATGCGGCCGTCGGCGATGAGGTTCTCGAGCGCCACGCGGGCCGTCTCGCGGCGGACGGGGTCAAAGCTCGAGAGCACCACGGTCTCGGGCGTGTCGTCGATCACGAGGGAGACGCCGGAGACCTGCTCGAAGGTGCGGATGTTGCGGCCCTCGCGACCGATGATGCGGCCCTTGAGGTCGTCGGAGGGGATGTGCACGGAGGTGACGGTGATCTCGCCGGCCTGGTCCGCGGCGCAGCGCTGGATGGCGGTGGAGACGATCTCGCGGGCGGTCTTGTCCGCACGGGCGCGCACGCGCTGCTCGGACTCGCGGAGGATCTGCGCCTCGTCGCGCACGGCGTCCGCCCTCACGCGGGCGAGGAGCTCGTCGTGCGCCTCCTCGGAGGAGAGCCCGGCGATGCGCTCGAGCTCGGCCGTCTTCTTGGCCTCCATGTCGTCGAGGTCGCTCTTCCTGCGATCGAGCTGGCCCTGGAGGCTCGAGAGCTGGTGCTCGCGGCGGTCGAGGGCGTCGTTCCTATGGTCGAGGGACTCCTCGCGCTGCATGATGCGGTTCTCCAGGGACTGGAGCTCCTGCTTGCGCTTCTTCTCCTCGGCCTCCGAGGTCTGCCTCAGGGCGAGGATCTCCTCCTTGGCCTCGAGGACGGCCTCCTTCTTGGCGCTCTCCGCCTGGCGCAGGGCCTCCGCGTGCAGCTTCTCGGACTCGGCGCGGGCCGACTCGACCTGGGCCTCAGCGGCCTTTACCTTGGAGTTGCTCTTGCTCGTGAGTACGGCGTAGACGAGCGCCGCCCCCGCGGCGATGCCCACCAGGGCGGCGATGACGATTCCGATGACCATGTGTGCTCCTCAGATGACGCGTGTTCAGGCTGTGGTTCTGGAGACCGCGGGCGTGCCGCGGAACCCGCCATCGGAGGCGCGGACTCGGCGCACGTCGCGAGGTTCGCGACGGGGCTGGCTTGTGACGAACGAGATATCAAAAGCAGCTGGCTGTCCCAGCGCGAGGGAACGCTCCAATAGCCCCTTAATCCTAGAGTTCAGATAGGTTTATGTCAAATGACCCGCAGGCCACGGGGCGAGACGCACATAAGGATTAGGGCTGGTTCGCAGGCCGCGCAGCAGGTGGCCAACCGCGAGCCGCGGAGGCGACCAACAGGCACGGGGCGGGACGAGGGGCCTATGCCTCGCCTAACGACCCCACGACCTCGCGAGCCACCTCGAAGGCGAGCCCCGCGGAGTAGCCGCGCCCGCAGAGGAAGCGCGCAATGCGCGCCACGTCGTTCTTGCCCGTGAGGGGGCGCCTCGAGGCGAGCTCGAGGGCGCGCGAGCGCTCGTCCCCCTCGCCCATCTCCTCGTCGGCCGCGGCCTCCACGACCTCGCGGGCCACGCCCCGGCGCTCCAGCTCGCGCTCGATGCGCATCCGACCCCAGCCTGCGGCCGCCTTTGAGCGCACGAAGGAGCGTGCGTAGCGGGCGTCGTCGACCACGCCCGCGGCCACGGCGCGCCCCACGCGACCCTCGACCACGTCCCGCGGGTAGCCGGCCTCAAGGAGCTTCTCGCCGAGCTCGCGGGCGCAGTAGTCCCGCCTGCCCACGAGGGACTCCACGCGCGCCCGGGCGCAGGCGTCCGTGGCCTCCGCAACGAGCGCGTGCAGCCGCTCGGGCGAGCATACGACGGACGCCCCGCCCAGGGCCTTCACGAGCCTCCTGCCGACCTCGGCGGGGACCTCGAGGGTCTCCGCCTCGCCGTCCTCCCCGCTCACGCTCACCGTGGCCCGTGCGTGGGTGCGCGGGCGCCCGCGCACGGGGAGCGCGACCTCGACCCTCGCGCCGGGCCCGCTCACCGCTTACCGCTCCTCGATGTCGACGACCTCGCCCACGCGCTCGTCTCCCAGCTCGAGGCCGAGGGCGACGCGGACCTTGTGGTCGATCTCCTCGAGGAGGTCCGGGTTGGATGCCAGGAACTCCTTGGCGGCCTCGCGGCCCTGGCCGAGGCGCTCGGTCTCGTAGGTGAACCAGGCGCCGGACTTGGACACGATGCCGTGCTCCACGGCCTCGTCGAGGATCGAGCCCTCCTTGGAGATGCCCTTGCCGTACATGATGTCGAACTCGGCCTGCTTGAAGGGCGGCGCCACCTTGTTCTTGACCACCTTGACGCGCACGCGGTTGCCCACGACCTCGTTGTTGGCCTTGATGGAGTCCACGCGGCGGATGTCCATGCGCACGGACGCGAAGAACTTGAGCGCGCGGCCTCCGGGCGTGGTCTCGGGGTTGCCGAACATGACGCCGATCTTCTCGCGCAGCTGATTGATGAAGATGCAGGTGGTGTTGGACTTGGCGAGCGAGCCCGCGAGCTTGCGCAGGGCCTGGCTCATGAGGCGCGCCTGGAGGCCCACTGTGGAGTCGCCGATCTCGCCCTCGATCTCGGCGCGCGGGGTGAGCGCGGCCACCGAGTCAATGACCACGACGTCGATGGCGCCGGAGCGCACGAGCATGTCGCAGATCTCGAGCGCCTGCTCGCCGTAGTCCGGCTGCGAGATGAGCACCTCGTCGATGTCCACGCCGATGCGGGCGGCGTAGCCGGGGTCGAGCGCGTGCTCGGCGTCGATGAAGGCGACGACGCCCCCCAGGGCCTGGGCCTCGGCGAGGATCTCGAGCGAGAGCGTGGTCTTGCCCGAGGACTCGGGGCCGTAGATCTCGATGATCCTGCCGCGGGGCACGCCGCCGATGCCGAGGGCGGCGTCGAGGGAGATGGCGCCGGTGGGGATGGCCTCCACCTCGAGGTCGGGGCCTTCGTCCCCGAACTTCATGATGGCGCCCTTGCCAAAGCGCTTCTCGATCTCGTCCGTGGTGGACTTGAGGACCTTCTCCCGCTCCTCGCCGGTGGTGCGCGGACGGACCTCCTTGGTGATGGACTTGCTCTTGGCCATGCTCACTCCCTCGGCTTGTCGTGTGCCCGACATCGTATACGAACACCCGTTCCAATGTCAATACGCCTAGGGGAATCGTAGCGGGGGCCACGGACCGCAATCTTACCGTCCGGGCGCACGAGACGAGCAGAAAGCTTCCCGACGCCCAGAGGGAGACCGAGAAGCCCGAGGCAGCGCCGCCGAGAACGACGGGCCGCGGAGCACGCGCCCATCGAACGGGGCGCTACGCCTCCACGGCCCCCTCACGAAGCAGCGAGAGGGCCTGGAGCACCGCCCGGAGCCTCACCTCGCCGCGGTCGCCGTCGAAGGCGCGCAGGACGGACCTCGTGCCGCCCGGGCCCGCAAGCCCGAACCAGACCGTGCCCACGGGCTTGCCGGGCTCCTCGCCGCCGGGTCCCGCGATGCCCGTCACCGAGACGGCCACGTCGCAGCCGAGCACGCGCCGAGCCCCCTCGGCCATGGCCTCGGCGCACGCGCGCGAGACGGCGCCGAGGCGCGGGTCCTCGAGCACCTCCGCGGGCACGCCCAGGACCTCGCTCTTCACGGGGATCGCGTAGCTCACCACGCCGCCCCGCGTGACGTCGGATGACCCGGGGACGGCGGTGAGGGCCCCCGAGACGAGCCCGCCCGTGCAGCTCTCCGCGCAGCCGAGCGTCACGCCCGCCGCGCGCGCGGCCTCGAGGGCCCGCTCGGCCTCGCGAACGCAGTCATCCCAGGTCACCGCAGCCACGACGCCCTACCCCAAGAGCACGTGGCGGGCGTTCCAGAAATACTGGACGCCGGAGACCACGGTGAGGACCACGGCGGCCAACATGAGCGCCCAGGACACGAGCCCGATGAGCGAGGCGGCGCCCAGGCCCAGGGCCCTGAGCGCGAACTCAAGGTAGTAGCCGCAGAGCGCCACCATGGTGACGGCGGTCTTGGCCTTGCCCAGGACGTCCGCGGCGATGACGTCGCCGCTCGAGGCGGCCACCATGCGCAGGCCGCTCACGAGGAACTCACGCACCAGGATGACGAAGACGACCCACACCGAGACCTCCCCGCGGCCGAGCAGGAGCAGCAGGGCCGAGAAGACGAGGAGCTTGTCGGCTATGGGGTCGAGGAACTTGCCGAAGTCGGTGATCTCGTTGCGGGAGCGGGCGAGGTGCCCGTCGAGCTTGTCGGTGAGGGAGAGCGTGACGTAGACGAGGAAGGCCGCCACCGAGAGGGCCGCGCTCGTATCGCCCTGCGCCGCCACGGCCAGCGCCATGAAGACCGGGATGAAGCAGATCCTCACGCAGGTGACCACGTTCGCCGGGGTCCAGATGTCCTTCTTCTCAGCCATCTCACTCGCCT
Source organism: uncultured Atopobium sp. (assembly GCA_964501395.1). GTDB lineage: Bacteria > Actinomycetota > Coriobacteriia > Coriobacteriales > Atopobiaceae > Thermophilibacter. The sequence continues at coordinate 3,523 of CAZCTE010000004.1, read as the reverse complement.
CCCACGATCTCGCCGACCATCTCGTAGCAGAAGGAGTCCACGAGGTCGACCGTCACGATGTCGCCCACGGCCGCCTCGCCGGACGCGATGTGCACCGCGCCGTCCGAGTCGGGCGCCTGGAACCAGGCGTGGCCGATGAGCTCGGGGCCGTCCTCGCCCTCCTCCACGCCGTCGATGAGCACCTGGACGCGCTCGCCCACGTGCGCGGCGGTGGCGGCGAAGCCGAGCTGCTCGGTGAGGTCCACGAGCCGCTGCGCGCGCTCGAGCTTGACGTCCTCGGGCACCTGGTCGGCCATGCGGGCGGCCGCCGTCCCCTCCTCCTGGGAGTAGGCGAAGACCGAGCAGTAGTCGAACTCCTGGTCGGCGATGAAGTCGCAGAGCTCGTCTGCCTCCTCGTCCGTCTCGCCGGGGAAGCCCGCCATGCCCGTGGTGCGCAGCACCATGCCGGGGATCTCGGAGCGCAGCCGGTCAAAGAGCGCGGCGAGCTCGGCGGGCGATCCGGACCGCCCCATGGCGCGCAGGACCCGCTCGGAGCAGTGCTGGATGGGGATGTCTATGTAGGGCAGAACCTCGGGCACGTCCCTGATGGTGGCCACGAGCTCGTCGGTCATGCCCTCGGGCTGGAGGTAGAGCACGCGCACCCAGCCGCCGTGGGGGCGCATCACCTCGGCCACGCGGCGGAGAAGGCCGGCGAGGGTGTTGCCCTCCCCCAGGTCCGAGCCCCAGACGCCGGTGTCCTGCCCGATGAGCACCACCTCGTGCACCCCGCCCGCCGCGAGGTCGGCGACCTCGGCCAGGATCTCCTCGGCCGGGCGCGAGCGGTAGCGGCCGCGGATGTAGGGGATGGCGCAGAAGGTGCAGTAGCGGTCGCAGCCCTCGGAGATCTTGACGAAGGCGCTCGCGGCGTCGACCGTGCGCAGCGTCCCCGACGCAGCGGAGTCTCCCTCGGCCGGCGCCGCGGCGAGCCCCAGCACGCCGAGGAGCACGCCCACGATGCCGTCCTCGTCCTCGGCCTTGACGAACGCCGCCACCTCGGGCAGCTCGGCGGCGAGCTCGTCGACGCCGTAGCGGGAGGGCACGCAGCCGCACATGACGATCGGCAGGTCCCGCACGCCGGCCTCGCGCGCCTCGGCGAGCTGCAGGGTTGCCTCGACCGACTCCTCGGTCGCCGCGGCGAGAAACGAGCAGGTGTTCACCACGGCCACGTCCGCCCCCTCGGCGCCCTCGGCCTCGACGAAGCCCGCCCGCAGCAGCAGCGCCCGCATGCGGTCGGTGTCCACCTCGTTCTTGGCGCACCCGAGCGTCACGAAGAGGACGCTCGCGGCGCCGGCGACGTCCTCGCCCGCTCCCCGCGCGCCCGCGGGGCCCAGGTCCGTGCTGGTCAACTGTGCCATGAAGGCTCCTCTCGCGCCCCGGGTCGCGTTCCGGGGCGGCCTGCTAGCTCGTTGTGGTGTCCGTGGTGGCGGCCTTGATGGTGAGGCTCTCGACCCCGCCCGCGTTCGACGAGAAGTCCACGGTCTCGCCGTTATTGGTCACCGTGACCACGCTCGAGTCCGTGACCTGCACCGTGATGGAGTCCGTGACGGTGTACGTGGCCGACCACGGGCCCGTGATACCCTCGGCCACCTCGCTCACGTCGTCGCAGAGGATCTCGACCCAGGAGTAGGCGCCGCTCGCCACGGAGACCGTCACCACGGTCTCCTCGCTGTCGGTCGTGTCATCGGCGTCCGTGGTCTCCTCGCTTGAGTCGTCGGTCGTGGCGGCCGTCGCGTCCTCGACGGTGGTGTCCTCCGCGTCCTCCGTCTCGTCCTCGCCCTCGTCGGCGTCGGAGCTCGTGGCGCTGTTGACGGCGACGGTCTGCCCGCTGCCCGAGCTGCTCGACGAGCTCCCGCTCACGCAGGAGCCCACGGCCAGCACGAGGATGGTCGCCAGGATCAGCGCAGCCAGAAGGACGATCGTCATGACCGCCCGCCGGGAGTCCGAGAAGAACCCCTCGATGACGCCGAGGACGCCCCCGGAGGAGGACCGCCTGCCCCCGCGGCCGCCCGAGGACGACGAGGGCCGGCGCCTGCGGACGTTGGGCCGCTTGGCGTTGGCGATGTTTCTCGAGGAACGGCGCCCGGAGATGGTGGAGGCGAGCGCGTAGGGGCTCGCGCTCTCGTCGAGACGCATGTCGTCCGTGTACTCGTTCGGCCTCACGCGGCGCGTGCTCACGTCGTCGCGGCGGAAGTCCCCGCGCCCCTCCGGGGCCCCCTCGGCGCCGGAGCGCGTCCTCCCCCGCCGGCCGGCCGCCCGCCTGCGGGCGGCGCTGCCCTGGGAGCGGTCGCGCGAGGGCTGGTTGTAGCGAGGTCGCCCGCCGGCGGCCGTCACGTCCCGCTCGTCCTGGCTCGGCTCCGCGAGGTACCGCTGCCTTCTGGCGGCGTACGCCTCGGAGCTGGCGAGTGGCACCGGCGAGGACGGCATCACGGGCGAGGTGGTGGCGTAGTAGCCCATGTCGCCCGCGGGGCCGCCCGAGGCGGGCAGCAGCGTCCGGTACTCAACGGAGGCGTGCTGCCTGGATCCGGCCTCGACAGAGGCGTCGTGGCCGGATGCCCCGCGGCCCGCCTGCGACTGGCGGCTCCGACGCCTCAGCTCGTGGGAGGCGACGCCGTTCTTGAACTGGTAGAGCTCCCCCTCGAAGAGGTCGGTCACCTCGCGCGGGTTGAGGCCGAGGTAGCGTGCGTAGCTCGAGAGCATGCCCTTGGCGTAGCCGCTCTGGGGCAGGTGCTCGAAGTCGCCCTCCTCGAAGGCGACGAGCACGTCAGCGCGCAGCTTGAGCACGCGGGAGGCCTGGGCTATGGAGAGGCCGAGCTCGCGCCGGCGCTCAAACAGGACCTCGCTGAACCGGGGACGCGACGCCACCCTACACCACCTCCCTGTAGGCCTCCTCGGCCAGCCTGAGCTCCTCGAGCCCCTCCTTGTCGAGCAGCACCTCGCGCGGCTTGGAGCCGTTGGCGGGGCCCACGACGCCCTTGGCCTCGAGCATGTCCATGATCCTGCCGGCGCGGGCGTAGCCCACGGAGAGGGCGCGCTGCAGGCCGGAGGTGGAGCCCAGCTGGGAGTCCACCACGATGCGGGCGGCCTCCCACACGAGCGGGTCGTCGTCCTTGGCGGCGCCGGGCTCGGCGGCCCCGCCGGGCGTGTTGGGCACCACGGCGGTGAGGATGTCCTCATGGTAGTCCTCGGCCACCTGCCCGCGGATGAACCGCACGGTCTCCTCGATCTCCTCGTCGGAGACCCAGCAGCCCTGCGCCCGGCGCGGCTTCTGGCCCCGGAGCTTGACGAGCATGTCCCCCTTGCCCAGAAGCTGCTCGGCGCCCTTCTGGTCGAGGATGATGCGGGAGTTGATGGCGTTGTCCACCGAGAGCGCCACGCGGTTGTCGATGTTGGCGCGGATGAGGCCGGTGACCACGTCCGCGGAGGGGCGCTGCGTAGCCACGATGAGGTGGATGCCCGCGGCGCGGCCGAGCTGGGCGATGCGCAC
>CAZCTE010000003.1:13392-20542 GCA_964501395.1 uncultured Atopobium sp. | reverse complement strand
CAGCCGAGGCCAGCCAAGCCCAGCCCGGGACAGCGCGCGCAATGGGTTCCTCCCCGCCGCGTGCCTGGATATGAGTTGCGGATATGATGGTTGGGCACTGCGAACGGCGGGGAGGAGAGACGATGATCGACGCAGACGAGGCCCGCACGCTCACCGCGAAGGCCGTGCCCGGGCGCGAGGGCGCCGAGGCGGACACGCTCGCGGAGAACGCCCTGGGCTGGGCGCTCAAGAACGCCGAGTCCCGCACCGACACGCGCGTGCGCATGTACGCCAAGCACGGCCGGACCTCGCTCGCGGTCAAGTTCGCCCCCGGCGACTACGACGGTCGCGGCAACGGGAACTGCTTCTACAGCGACCTCGTAGCCAACAGCAACATCGAGGTAGCCGACGCCATCTGCGACCTCATCTACGGTCGCGAGCAGGACCTCATCTCCCCCATCATGTCGAAGCGCCTCCTCAACACCTTCAACGCACGCCTCGTTGCGTTCGTGCGAAAGCTGAGGAGGCTCGGCTACGACGTGCGGACGGGCCACGACGAGTACGGCAACGCCAACCTGGACGACTCGACGATGATCGTCAGCTGGGAGTAGCCGCGGGGGCGAGAACCGCCGCAAGGCAGCAGCCACCTGGGAGCGAGACCTGCCGCGGGGCTCTTGGGGCGCCGAGAAGGAGCGGGCCGCGAGGCAGCGACGCCGGGACCTAGCCCTCCCCCACCATCCCGTGGACGACCTCGATTGCGCGCTCCACGGCGTTCACGATGTTCTCGTAGCCGGTGCAGCGGCAGAGGTGCCCGGAGAGCTGCTTGCGAATCTCGTCGCGCGTGTAGCTTCTCCCGGAGCGGACCATCTCCTCGGCGCTCATGATGATGCCGGGGATGCAGAACCCGCACTGGACCGCAAACTCGTCGACAAAGGCCTGCTGCACGGGGTCGAGCGTGCCGTCGGGCGCCGCGAGCCCCTCCACGGTGAGGATCTCCCGGCCCTGGGCCCACTCGGTGAGGTAGAGGCAGGTGTCGGTGGCCACGCCGTCGATGAGCACGGTGCAGGCGCCGCACTCCCCCACCTCGCAGCCGCGCTTGACGCTCGTGACGCCCAGACGGTCGCGCAGGGTGTCGAGCAGGGACTCGCGCGGGTCGTAGCCCACCTGCACCTCGCGGCCGTTGACCGTGCACGTGAGAATCCTCATGTCCATCACAGATCAGCCCCTCCCCGGCGCGCCGCCTCAATGAGCGAGCGCCGCGACATCTCCTTGATGAGCTGGAGGCGGAACTCCTTCGACGCTCGCCAGCTGTCGCGCGGGCTCGTGCACGCGCAGGCGAGCTCGCCGATCTTCTCGGCCGCCTCCTGGACGGGCAGCCCGCGCACCGCGTCCTCCGCGGCCACGGCCCGCATGGGCGTGGGCCCCGCCACGCCAAAGGCCAGGCGGATGTCCTCGATCGTGGAGCGGTCCTCGCCCAGGCGCACGAGGCAGCAGCAGCCCATCGTGGCGATCTCCAGGGCGCGCCGCTTGCCGTACTTGAAGTAGTGGCCCGTGAAGCCCTCGTAGTGGTCGCGCGGGATGCGAATCTTCACGAGCAGCTCGTCTCGCTCCTTGGTGGAGCGGCCCGGCCCCGCGTACCACTCCTCGATGGGGATGGTCCGCTCGCCGCGGACGCTCTTCACATCGAGAAGCGCGCCGTAGGCGAACAGCGTGGAGGCCGTGTCGGCCGAGGTGGCCGCGTTGCAGACGTTGCCGCCGATGGTGCCCGAGACGCGCAGCTGGGGGCCGCCGGGGGTGTCGCAGGCGTCGGCGAGCGTGGGGACGGTGCGGCGGGCCACCTCGGAGGTGGTCACCGTGTGAAACCACGTCACGGGGCCGATCTCCACCGTGCCGTCCTCGGCCAGGCGCACGCCCTCGAGCTCGGGCAGGCCGTGGACGGACACGAGGTGGGCGGCCGGCATCTTGCCGTCGCGGATCTTGACGAGGACGTCGGTCCCGCCGGCGATCACGATGGCCTCCGGATCCTCGGCAAGGGCGCGCACCGCGTCGTCGACGCTCTTTGCCTGGTAGAGCGATTCGATGTCGTACATCAGACGAGCCCCTCCCTCTTGAAGCCCTCGAACAGCCGCTGGGGCGTCATGGGCTCGACGTAGAACTTGACGCCGGTGGCGTCGAGGATGGCGTCGCGGATGGCCGCGGCCGGCGAGATGGCGGGCGTCTCGCCCACGGCCTTGTTGCCGTAGGGGCCGGTGGGGTCGGGCTTCTCCACGAAGTCCGCCTTGAGGTCCGGGAGGTCCATCGTCGTGGGGATCTTGTAGTCCAGGAGCGTTGCGTTGAGGACGCGGCCGGTCCTGGGGTCCACCTGCACCTCCTCGTAGAGGCCGTAGCCGATCCCCTGCGCCATGCCGCCGTGGATCTGCTGCTCCACGAGCTTGGGGTTGATGAGCCGCCCGGAGTCGTGGACGTTCACGATCTTGTTCACCGTCACCTGGCCGAGCGGCATGTCCACCGTGACGTCGGCGAAGGTGCAGCCGCCCGCGAGGGCGTTGACGTGCACGTTGACGGTCTCGTGGGCGTGGAGCTGGTCGGCGTGCTCGAGGTTGTAGTAGGCCTCGAGGGCAAGGCTCTCGAGCGAGCAGACCTCGTTGCCCAGCACGTCGACGACGGCGTGGTCGCGCAGGTCGAGCTCGCCCTGCGCGTTGGGGTACAGGTAGCGCGCGTAGTCGAGGATCTTCCTGCGCAGGGTCTCGCCGGCCTTCTTGACCGCCGTGCCCGAGACGTAGGTCTGGCGCGAGGCGTAGGCCCCGGAGTCATAGGGCGTGACGTCGGTGTCCTGGAAGGAGACGATGTGCACGTCCTCGGTGTCGATGCCAACGGCCTCGGCCGCCATCTGCGAGAAGACCGTGTCCGCGCCCTGGCCGATCTCGGTGGCGCCCATCTTGAGCTGCACGGTGCCGTCCTGGTTGAGGGTCAGCTCCGCCGTGGCCGTCTCCAGCGAGAAGGGCGCCACGGCCGTCTTGTAGATGAACAGGGACACGCCCACGCCGTGGCGCACGGGGCCGGTCTCGTTGGCGTACTCGGCCTTCTTGCGGTCCCACTCGATGTAGGCCTTGCCCTTCTCCACGCACTCGGGGATGGCGCAGGTGTGCGCAGCCACCACGCCGCCGGGCGTGAACTCGTCGGCGAAGCCCTCGGTGTAGACGTTCTTGAGGCGGAACTCCACGCCGTCCCAGCCGTTGTCGTAGGCGATGTCGCCCATGAGGCACTCCGCCGCCCAGTTGCCCTCGGGGACGCCGTAGGCGCGCATCGCGCCGGTGTGCGGGCCGTTGGTGTAGACGGTGAAGGCCTCGCAGCGCGTGGCAAACTCCTGGGTGTGGTAGAGCCAGCGGAAGGAGTTGACCGAGTTGAGCACGAGCGCGTGACCGTGGTGGACGTAGCCGCCCGTGTTGGAGTAGGCGAGGATCGAGCGGGCGCGCAGGTTCATGTCGTCGTCGTAGGAGGCCTCGACGTCGAAGGACTTGGGCTGCCGGCCGCTCGTGTCCCAGAAGAGCTCCTCGCGCGAGAGCTCGAGCTTGACGCAGCGCCCGCCGAGCTGCCTGCAGATCCAGGCGTTGAGCGGCTCGTAGTGGACGTCCTGCTTGGTGCCAAAGCCGCCGCCGATGTAGGGCTTGATCACGCGGACGTCTCCCCAGGGGATGCCGAGGGCCTGGCCTATCACGCGGCGCACGATGTGGGGGATCTGCGTTGAGGTGACGCAGACGAGCTTGCCGCCCTCCTCGTAGCAGAAGGAGACGCAGGTCTCTATGTGGACCTGGGACTGCTCGCGCGACTCCATGTGGGCGGCGTAGTGGTGGTAGCGGGGGTCGTGCAGGGCCTCCTCCACGCTCGTATAGCCGTGCTCGGCGAGTTTCTCGGGCGGCGTCACGGCAAGGCTGTGGCCCGCGAGGTTGTCCGGGCAGCGGTCCTGGACGGGATGCTCGGTCCCCGCGAGGGACTCCTGGGGGTCGTAGACGACCGGCCACTCCTCGTACTCGACCTTGACCGCGCGCACGCCGCGCGCCGCGGCCACGCCGTCCTCGGCCACCACCACGGCCACGTTGTCGCCGTAGAGGCGCACGCGGTCGTCCAGGAGGCGGCGGTCCGCGACGTCGCGCTTCTCGGCGTGGGAGTCGGCGTACCAGGGGTGGCCCGCCACGGGGTAGGCGAAGTCGGGGACGTCGAAGCAGGTGTAGACCGCCACGACGCCGGGGACCCTCTCGGCCTCGGAGGTGTCTATCGAGACGACCCTGCCGTTGCCTATGGTGGCGTGCACGAGCTTGGCCTCGAGACAGGGCTTGGGGCAGAGGTCGTCGGTGAACTTGGCCCGGCCGGTCACCTTGTCCACGGCGTCCACGCGCTTGACGGGGCGGCCGACCTCCCTCAGCTCTTCCATGGGTCACTCCCCCTCTGTGATGACGTGTGCGGGGTTCTCTGCGGGGACGGCTGCGGGAGCTGCCGTGAGATTCGCCGCGGCGCCTGCCGTGGCCCCCTCCGAAAGGACCACCTCGCGGCCGGCCACGTACTTGCGCGCGATGCGGCCGCCCTCCTCGGCGAGATAGACGTAGCGCTCTACGCGCTCCCACACCCCCAGCTCGCGCGGCGTGCGGATGCCCGCGTCGTCGAGCACGAGGGCGTCGAGCTCAAAGCCCTCCTCGAAGGACCCCACGCGCCCAAAGAACGCACCGCCGCCGGCCGTGGCCAGCCAGAGCGCCTCCTGCGTGGTGAGCGGCGCGAGGTCCTGGTCCACGAGGCGCCAGCGCAGCTTGGAGGCGGCCACGGCGTCCGCCGCGCAGCGGAACATCGAGAGGTTGGCCCCGCCCGCCACGTCGGTTCCCAGACCCACGTTGAGGCCCTCGCCCAGGTAGCGCCGCACGGGCGCGATGCCGCTTGCGAGCTGGGCGTTGCTCTGCGGGCAGTGGGCCACGAAGGTGCCGGTGGAGCGCAGGAGCTCCACCTCCTCGTCGCTCGAGTAGACGCAGTGGGCCATCACGGTCCTCTCGCCGAGAAGCCCAAAGCGCCCGTAGGCCTCGCCGTAGCAGGAGGCCCAGGGGCAGAGCTCCCGCACCCAGTCCAGCTCGGAGAGGTTCTCGGAGAGGTGGCTCTGCACCGGCAGCTCGTGCTCCGTGCGGATGGCGGCGAGCTCGGCCATGAGGGCGTCCGAGACGCTCGGCGTGAAGCGCGGGGTGATGATGGGGCGCGTGCGCTCGTAGCGGCCGGCGACGTGCTCGAGCCAGGCGCGCGTGGCCGCGGCGGAGCCCTCGGCGGTCTCCACGAGGTCGTCCGGGCTGTTGCGGTCCATGTTGACCTTGCCCACGTAGCTGATGAGGCCCGTGGCCTCGAGCCGGTCCATGAGGAGCTCGGTCGCCGGCACATGGAGCGTCCCAAAGACCACGGCGCGCGTGGTGGCGGACCTGCGCAGGGCGTCGGCGAAGATGCCGTAGGCGCGCTCGGCGTACGCGAGGTCGGCGTAGCGGGCCTCCTCGGGGAAGGCGTGGGTGTTGAGCCAGTCGAGAAGCTCGAGGTCCATGCCCAGGCCGCGGAAGGCGTACTGGGGCGCGTGGACGTGAAGGTCGCAGAGGCCGGGGACGATGAGACAGTCGCCGCAGTCGACGAGCGGCAGGCCGCAGAAGCGCTCGGGCAGCTCGGGGAAGACGCCGGCGCTCCTGCCGTCCACGCACACGAGGTAGCCGGCGGGCGTACACGAGACCTCCCGCGGGCTCACGCAGTAGCAGACGTTTCCCCTCAGAACGAACGACGTCTCAGCCATGGCCGCACCACCTGCCCCTCCGTGCCCCTCGCCGAGCCGGGCCCAGCAAGGCCCCAAAACAAGAAAAGCGGGGCGGGCGCAGAGAGTGCACCCGCCCCGCTCTGGTCGTCTCTTGGTATCTTACAGCGTCTCCTCGATCGCCTCGACCTCTTCGTCGGTGAGGAAGGAGTCGGCCTGGATCTGCTCGGCGTACTCCAGGATCTGGGCCTGGATGTCCTCGGGGACCTTGTCCGAGAAGGTGCCCAGGGACACGCCGCCGTTCTCCATGTTGCCGGTGATGGACTGGCCGTCGCCGAAGGTGCCGGCCTCGATCTGGTCCATGGCCTCGCCGATCATCCAGTCGGTCACCGTGGAGGTGATGACGGTGGGCTGGTCGTCGCCCACGATGTCGATGGGCTGGGCGATGTCAAAGTGCGTGTCGGCACCGGCTGCCTCGAGGGCCTGGCGCGCGCCGTTGTCCACGGCCGAGGCGTCGCCCCACATGACGTCGACGTCGTTGGAGTTGATCCACTGCTCGGTGAGGCTCGTACCGAAGGAGGCGTCGGTGTAGCCGGCCTCGAAGTTGTAGTGGCCCTCGATGTCGGGGTTGATCTTCTGGGCGGCCGCGAGGTAGGCGGAGTACTTGGCGAGCGTGGAGGGCAGGCGCATGCCGCCGATGAAGCCGATCTGGCCGGTGTTGCTCATGAGGCCCGCGACGACGCCGGCGAGCGAGCCGGTCTGCTTGAAGTCGGGCAGGACGGCCTCGACGTTCTCGAGGTGCTCGCAGTCCGTCATCTCGGTCTCGATGTCGGTGTTGGTGATGAGGAAGTGCACGTTGGGGTGGGTCTCCGCGGCCTCGTCGATGACCTCGACCCAGGTGGAGGAGAACTGGTTGCCGTTGCCCACGATGAGGTCCACGTCCATGTCGACGTAGGTCTGCGCGGCGGTGGCGGCGTCGGAGTCGGCGACGTTCTCCTTGGGCTCGAGCATCTCCCAGTTGGGGTGGGACTCGATGGCGGCCTGGAGGGACTCGTAGTGGCCCTGGTCCCAGCCGCCGTCGGTGATGGTGCCGCTCATGATCATGGCCACCTGGTAGGTGGAGTCGCTGTCGGAGTCGTCGCTGGAGTCGTCCGAGCTGTCGTCGGAGTCGTCGCTGCAGGCGGAAAGGGCGAGGGCCATGGCCCCGCCCAGACCGGCGCCGAGCATCCCGCGCCTCGTGACCATCGCGGATGCGAGCTTCGTGCTGTCAGTCTTGCTCATCGGGCTCTCCTCCCCTGCCCCTCCCAGGAGCAGCTCATGGATACATGCCTTTACAGTCTACACTCACGTTCCCTGACGCAAGGTTAAACACGGTTTTCCATCGGCTTTCCAGGGGAAAACGTGGGG
>CAZCTE010000003.1:0-13292 GCA_964501395.1 uncultured Atopobium sp. | reverse complement strand
CTACCGTTGCTCGCGGAGGTACGGCTTGCCGCTCGCCTTGGGGCCGGCGTTTCTCGACCCGAAGAAGACCAGCGCCACGATGGTGAAGACGTAGGGGATCATCTTGAAGAACATGATCGGCGCCGCCTGGAACTGGGCCTGCAGGGCCACGCTCGTGCCGTCGAAGAAGCCGAAGAGCAGGCTCGCGCCCAGGACGCCGAAGGCGTTCCAGCGGCCGAAGATGAGCGTGGCCAGCGCGATGAAGCCGCGGCCCATCACGATGCCGTCGGTGTAGATGGGCGTGTAGCAGAGCGTGAGGAAGGCGCCGCCGGCCGCCGCGAGGGCGCCGCAGAGCGCGCTCGCGGCGTACTTGGTGCGGACGACGTTGATGCCGAGCGTCTCGGCGGCGTGGGGGTTCTCGCCCACCGAGCGGAACGACAGGCCCGCGCGGAAGCTCCTGAAGAACCAGGCCACCGCCGGCACCAGCAGGAACGCGAGGTAGCCCAGCAGCGACTGGTTGAACAGGGCGTTGCCGATGAACGGGATGTCCGAGAGCACGGGGATGGCAATGCTCTCCATGAGGGTGCCGGTGGCGTTGGAGGAGTCGGACCCCACGAAGAGGTTGTAGCCAAAGAGCGCGATGGCCGGCGCGAGGATGTTGATCGCCATGCCGGTGACGGTCTGGTCGGAGCAGAGCGTGACCGTGCAGAAGGCGTACACCATGTTGATGAGCACGCCCGCGAGCATGGCCACGAGGAGGCCCACCCAGAGGTTGCCCGTGACCTTGCCCACGGCAAAGCCCACGAAGGCGCCGATGGCCATGATGCCCTCGAGACCGATGTTGACGAGGCCGCCGCGCTCCGAGAAGAGCTCGCCGAGCGCCGCCAGCAGGATGGGAACCGCGCCCATCACCGTCGAGTTGAGAATCGTGGGCAATGAGGAGATGATGAGATCCATTACGCCTTCGCCTCGACCTTCTTGTTGCCGGAGCGGACAGATGCGATGAACGCCTTGATGGCGGGGAGCTTGATCAGGGCCATGCCGGCGACCGCGAAGATGATGATGAGGCCGCGGATGATGTCGATGATGGCCGTGGGCACGCCGATGACGCTCTGCATCATGGTGCCGCCCGTGGACAGCATGCCGAAGAGGATGGCCACCACCACGGACGCGATGGGGTTGAGCTGCGCGATCAGCGCGATGGCCACGCCGTCGAAGCCAAAGCCGTCGCCGAAGCCGTCGGCCAGGCGGTAGGACGCCTTGCCGAGGAGCTCGACCGAGCCGCCGAGGCCCGCGATGGCACCCGAGATGATGAAGGCGAGCAGCACGAGCCGACGCACCGGGAAGCCGTTGACGCGCGCGGCGAACTGGTTGAGGCCGGTGGCGCGGATCTTGAAGCCAAAGGACGTGCGGAAGAGCACGTACCAGATGACAAGGCCCAGCACGATGGCAATGACCACGCCCACGTGGACGCCAAAGAGGACGTCCGGCAGGCGGCCGTCGCTGGGGATGGCGGTGGTCTTGGGCAGGCCCTGGTCGGAGAAGAGGTTCTTGTAGACGAACTCCATGAAGTACATGGCCACGTAGTTGAGCATGATCGTGGTGATCATCTCGTTGAGGCCGCGCGCGATCTTGAGGATGCCGGGCAGCAGGCCCCAGATGCCGCCCGCGACGATGCCGGCGACAAGGCCGGCCGCCATGGCCGCCGGGCCGTCGAGCCCGAGGCCCAGGACCACGCAGGCGCAGGCGCAGCCGCCCATGATGAACTGGCCCTCGCCGCCGAGGTTGAAGACGCCGCACTTGTAGGCGAAGACGGCCGTGAGGCTCGTGAAGATGAGCGGGCAGGCGCGCTCGAGCGTCTGGACGAGCTTGGACGAGTCGCCGAGCGAGCCCTGGATGAGGGCAGCGTAGCCCTTGAGCGGGTTCTTGCCCAGGCAGGCGATGATGACGGCGCCCACCACCAGCGCGAGGACGACGGCGATGACGGGCGTGAGGACCGTGAGGACCTTCTCGCGCCGCTCCTCGGGCGTCAGGGCATCTTTGGACTTGGTCACGTCTTACCTCCTACTTCCCTGCCATGGCCAGCGAGATTTCCTTGATGGGGGGATTCGCGCCCGGGTACGTTCCCATGACCTGCCCCTCGAACAGCACCACGATGCGGTCGGAGAGCTTGAGCACCTCGTCGAAGTCGGCGGAGATGAGCAGGACGGCGCAGCCCGCGTCGCGCTGCGCGACCATCTGGTCGTGGATGAACTCCGTGGCGCCGATGTCGAGGCCGCGCGTGGGGTAGACGGCCACCAGGAGCGACGGCTTGCCGTCGAGCTCGCGGGCGAGGATGACCTTCTGCTGGTTGCCGCCCGAGAGACTGCGGGCCGTCTGGGCCACGGAGGTGCAGCGGATGTCGTTCTCCGCGCGCTTCTCCTCGGCGAAGTCGTTGATGGCGCCCATCTTGAGCCAGGCGCCGTGCCCGGCCGAGAAGCGCTCCGAGGTGGTCTGCTTGAGCACGAGGTTCTCGGCCACCGTCATGTCGCCCACGAGGCCCATCTTGTTGCGGTCCTCGGGGATGTTGCCCACGCCGGCCGAGATGAAGCTCTGGGGCGAGTAGACCGCGATCTTGGATCCGTCGGGGCCGGAGACCTCGCCGGACTCGGGCGAGATGAGGCCCGTGACGAGCTCGGCGAGCGGGGTCTGGCCGTTGCCGTCGATGCCGGCCACGCCGAGGATCTCGCCGGCGTGGATGGTGAGCGAGACGTCCTTGAGGCCGCCGTGCTTGACCTCGGGGCGATAGGAGACGCCCGAGAGCGTGAGCACGGGCGCGCCGGGCTCCTCCACCTTGTCGTAGGTGCTCTCGGTGAACTTCTGGCCGATCATGAGGTCGGCGAGCTCCTGCTCGGTGGTGTCGGCCACGCTGAGGGTGGCCACGGACTCGCCGGCGCGCAGGACCGTCACGCGGTCGGAGATGTGCATGACCTCGCGCATCTTGTGCGAGATGAAGATGACCGACTTCCCCTCGTCGGTGAGGGAGCGCATGATGTCGAAGAGGCCCTCGACCTCGAGGTCGGTGAGGACGGCGGTGGGCTCGTCGAGGATGAGCAGGTCGGCCCCGCGGAAGAGGACCTTCATGATCTCCACGCGCTGCTGCATGCCGATGGACATGTCGGCCACGCGCGCGTCGAGGTCGATCTCCAGGCCGTAGCGCTCCATGAGGCCCTCGACGGTCTTGCGGTCCTCGCCGCGCTTGAGCAGGGGCGAGCTGTGGCGCTTGTCGCCCAGGATGATGTTCTCGAGGGCGGTCATGTCGTCGATGAGCATGAAGTGCTGGTGGACCATGCCGATGCCGTTGGCCACGGCGTCGGCCGGCGAGGCGATCCTGACCTGCTTGCCCCGCATGCTGATGGTCCCCTCCGTCGGCTGGTACAGGCCGATGAGGACGTTCATGAGCGTGGACTTGCCGGCACCGTTCTCTCCCAGGAGCGTGTGCACCTCCCCCGCCTCCACCTCGAGGTTCACGTTCCTGTTTGCGTAGAACGACCCGAAGCGTTTGCTGATGCTCTCCATTCTCAGCAACTCGGCCATGCGTACCACCTTTCTGGGCCCGGCGCCTCCTCGGGCGCCCCCTCTAGGGTTGTAATCGTACCTGTGCCGCCCGCGTGTTCCACCCCCGCGCGACAGAACGTTAGCGTCCCCCTTACCTTCTGGAATAGGGCGTGTCACGAAGCGGCAACGTAGTTTGCAGGTTTCCCGTGAGCGCGCGGTAGGCGTTCTGGACCGCGGGCGCGGTGGGGATCGTGGCGATCTCGCCTATGCCCTTGGCGCCGTAGCCCACGCCCAAAAGCTCCTCCTTCTCGACGTAGATGGCGTGTATGCGGGGGATGTCCGGCGCGCGGAAGAGCCCGAGCGTGCCGTAGCGCGCCTGGGGCACGCAGTCCTCGAGCGGGAAGTCCTCCGTGAGCGCGTAGCCCATGCCCATGAGGACGCCGCCCTCGATCTGCCCCTGGATGGCGATGGGGTTCACCACCCGGCCGGAGTCGTGCGCGGCGTGGACCTCGCTCACGCGGCCGTTGTCGTCCAGGACCACCACGTGGGTGGCGTAGCCGTAGGCCACGTGGCTCTTGGGGTGGGGCACGTCCGCGCCGAGGGCGTCGGTGGGCTCGAGGTACTCGTAGGAGAAGGCCCGGCCCTCCAGGGCGTCCAGAGCGGCAGCCGGGTCCTGGGCGTGGCAGTCCGCGCCCGGGCCTATGTAGGGGGTGCCGTCCGCGTACGCCACGGTGGCGCCGTCGCCGTGCGCGGAGACGGGGCCCGCCGGCAGCTCCTGGCCCTCCTCCACGGCGAGCATGGCGTCGCGCAGCAGGAAGGCGGCGCCGCGCACGGCCTCGCCGGTGACGAGCGTCTGGCGCGAGCCCGAGGTGGTGCCGGAGTCCGGCGCGCGCTCGGTGGAGCACTCGCCGTTGGCGATGCGCGAGAGCGGCAGGCCCGTGGCCTCGGCCACGTCCTGGAGAAAGACCGTGGTGCAGCCCTGGCCAATGTCGGAGGTGGCGGAGTACACCACCGCCCGGCCGCCCTCCACGCGGATGGTGCAGCGGCCGGCGTCCGGCAGGCCCACGCCCACGCCGGCGTTCTTCATCGCGCAGGCGATGCCGGCGTGCCCGGGGTGCGCCTCGTAGACGTCCCTGACGGCGAGCAGCGTCTCCTTGAGGGCCGTGGAGGGGTCGGCCACCTGCCCGTTGGGCAGGACCTCGCCCGGCTCGATCGCGTTTCTGTAGCGGATCTCCCAGGGCGAGATGCCCACCTCCTCGGCGAGGAGGTCGATGAGGCACTCGAGCGCGAACTCGCTCTGGCACACGCCGAAGCCGCGGAAGGCCCCCGCGGGCGGGTTGTTGGTGTACCAGCCGTAGCCGCGGATGTCCGTGTTCTGGTAGCAGTAGGGGCCCACGGAGTGCGTGCAGGCGCGCTCCAGGACCGGGCCGCAGAGGCTCGCGTAGGCGCCGGTGTCGAAGTTGATCTCGCAGTCCAGGCCCACGAGGATGCCGTCCTCGTCGCAGCCCAGGGTGAAGGTTCCCTCCATGGCGTGGCGCTTGGGGTGGAAGTCGATCGACTCCTGGCGCGAGAGGCGCGCCTTCACGGGCCGCCCCACGGCAAGCGCGGCGAGCGCGGCCAGGTGCTGGACCGAGACGTCCTCCTTGCCGCCGAAGCCGCCCCCCACGAGCATGGTCTCCACCACCACGCGCTCGGGCGTGGCGTCCCAGCCCAGCATGTGGGCGATCTCCTTGCGCGTGTCGTAGGCGCCCTGGTCGGTGGAGCACACCTTCACGCCGTCCTTGTACGGGAAGGCCACGGCGCACTCCGGCTCTAGGAAGGCGTGCTCGGTGAAGGGCGTGGAGAAGGAGCGCGTGACCACGTGCGCCGCCCCGGCGAGGGCGGCCGCCGCGTCCCCACGGACCACGTGGCGCTGCTGGCAGAGGTTGTCCTTTGGGGTGACCATGCTGCCAAAGGCGAGGTAGGGCCTGTGGAGCACGGGCGCGCCCGGAGCACGGGCCTCCTCTATGGAGCGCACGGGCTCGAGCTCCTCGTAGGTGACCTTGACGGCGCGCTTGGCCTTCTCCAGCGTAGCCTCGTCCTCTGCCACCACGAGCGCGATGGCGTCCCCCACGCAGTGCGTGACGTCGCCCTCGGCGATCATGACGTCCCAGTCGTACATCAGGTGCCCCACGGCGTTCACGGGGACGTCGGCCGCCGTGAGGACGGCGAGAACCCCGGGCAGGGCGCGGGCCTTCTCGGCGTCGATCTTGACCACGCGGGCGCGCGGGTACTTCGAGCGCACGGCGCTCGCGTGGGCGAGGTCGGGGAACTGGCGCTCGTCGAGGTCGTCCGGGTAGAGGCCGGTGCCCAGGACCTTGCGGCGCACGTCCACGCGAAAGACCCGCTGCCCCACGCCGAAGGTGTCCCCGCGCTCGAGATTGGGGTCGATGGACTCCTCGCCCCGGAGGATGGCGGCGGCGAGCTGGATGCCCTCGATGATCTTCTTGTAGCCGGTGCAGCGGCACACGTTGCCGCGGATGGCCATCTTGACCTGGTCCTCGGTTGGGTTGGGCTCCCTGTGGACGAGCGCGGCGCCGGCGAGCACCATGCCGGGGATGCAGAAGCCGCACTGGACGGCGCCCACGGCCCCGAAGGCGTAGACGAAGGCCTCCTGCTCCTCTGGGGGCAGGCCGTCCACGGTCACGACGCTGCGGCCCGCGGCCAGGCGCGTGGGGAGGACGCAGGCCTTGGTGGCCACGTCGTCCACGAGCACGGTGCAGGTGCCGCAGGCGCCCTCGGAGCAGCCGTCCTTGACGGAGGTGAGGTGGAGGTCGTCGCGCAGGTAGCGCAGGAGCGACTTGTTCTCGGTGGTGACGTGCTCCTCGCCGTTGACGGTGATGCGGTACGCGGCGGGCGCCTTTGGAGTGGCCATGGTCTCCCCCCTAGCCCACCGGCGCGTAGATGCCGAGCGCGTCGTGGATGACGCCCTTGCGGCAGGAGACGGCGCACATGCCGCAGGCGATGCAGAGCGCGTAGTCTATCGCGGCCTGCCTCTCGACCACGCGCATGGCGCCCGTGGGACAGGAGCGTTCGCAGAGGCGGCAGCCCACGCAGCCCGTCTCCGCGACCCAGATTCTCCTCTCGTCTCCCATCCCACTCCCCTCTTGAAGGTCTCGTGGCTCTTCCTGCAATCCCGGCGCGGCGGGCGGCCGCAGGCCGGCACGCGCCGGGCGCGGGCCGCCCCTGCGGCGTCACGCCATCAGGTACGCGTAGTCGTCCCGAACGGCGCGGATCGTGAGGCGCAGGTCCTCGGGCAGGCCGCAGGCCGCATCGTCCACGTCAAAGACGCCCTCGCCGGACGCGAGGCGCACGCGGAAGGTGCCGTCCGCGAGCGGCAGGAAGCCGCGGTTCTCGCTCGCGTCCATGTCCGTAGCGCTCCAGAAGAGCGTGAGCTTGTCCTTGTAGGGACGGCCGGACCACGGGCAGAAGACGGCGCAGTTGCCGCACTCGTTGCACATGCCGTCCACGTGGACCACCTGCTCCTGCGCGAGACCGGGCACGCGCACGGCCACGTTGGCGCGGTTGGGGCAGACGTCGCAGCAGACCTCGCACACGGTGGCGCAGCCCAGGCAGCGGCTCGTCTCACAGCCGGCCACGTCGAGGCAGACCTCGCCCTTGCGGGCCATGATGGCGTCGAACTTGTCCGCACGGACGTTCTCCTGCGCGTAGCGGTTGAAGTCCGCGCCCACGAGCTCGCGCGCCACGGCCTGGGCGTCCGCGATGGCCTCGACGAAGGTGGCCGGGCCCCTGCGGCAGTCGCCGGCGGCCCACACGTGGTCGACGCCGGTGGCGGTGCCGGCGGGCCGTCCCCGCCGGTCCAGCGCCACGCCCGCGCCCTCGTAGAGCCCGCGCTCGATCTGCTCGCCCACGGCGCAGATGACGACCGTGGCCGGGACCTGCACCATCTCGCCCGTGCCCTCGGGGCGGCGCCGGCCGGACTCGTCCGGCTCGCCGAGGCGCATGACCTCGCAGGTGAGCTGGCCGTCGGAGACCCCCTGGGGGGCCAGGAGCTCCCGCAGCTCCACGCCCTCGGCCAGGGCCAGCTGCAGCTCCTCCTCGTCCGCCGGCATCTCCTTCTTGGTGCGGCGATAGACGATGCGCACGCTCTCCACGCCCTCGGTGCGCTTGGCCACGCGCGCGGCGTCCATGGCGGTGTTGCCGGCGCCCACGATGACCACGTCGGTGCCCAGGTCAAGCGGGCGGCCCGCCTTGGCGGCCCCGAGGAACTCGAGGACGTCGATCTCCTCGCCCTCGCTCAGGCCCACCTGTCCCGGCGCCCAGGCGCCCGTGGCCACCACCACGTCCGTGAAGCCCTCGTCGATGAGCTCGGTCACGCTCGTGACCTCGCGGCCCGTCTGCACCTGCGCGCCAAAGGCGAGGCAGAGGGCCACGTCCTTGTCGATGTCCTCCTGCGGGACGCGGAACTCCGGGATGACGTGGCGCGCCACGCCGCCGAGCGCCTCGGTGCGCTCGAAGATGGTGACCTTGGCCCCGGCGCGCGTGAGGAAGAAGGCGGTGGCCAGGCCGGCCGGACCGCCGCCCACCACGGCGACGTTCTTCCCCGCCGCCGCGGGCGTGGACGCGGGGCCCGCCGCGCGGAGCTCGGCGAGGACCTCGTCGTAGCCGCCGCGCGCCGCGGCGAGCTTGCTGCCGCGGATGCGGGCGCCCTCGGGCTCGTAGAAGCCGCGCTCGCACTTTGCGCCGCAGGGGTGCGGGCAGAGCGTGCCCGTGATGTGCGGCAGGGCGTTGCGCTCGATGACGATCCTCAGGGCGTCCGCGAGCCTGCCCTCGTCCACGCGGGAGAGGTAGGCCGGGATGTCCTGCTGGATGGGGCAGCCGGAGCGGCAGGGCGCGGTGAAGCAGCTCATGAGCGGCAGCTCGGCGGCGATCTTGCGCGCGGGCGCCGGCTTTATGGGCTTGCGGTAGGCCGGGCCGGAGGCCGTGCGGGCCGCGAGCTCGGTCACGGCGTCCACGTCCACGAGCTCGGCGCGCTCGGCTCCGGCGAGCAGCGCCGCGATCTGGCTGAAGCGCTCGTAGCCGCCCGGCTTGAGGACGTTGGTGGCCATGGTGATGGGCCAGATGCCGGCCGCGTAGAGCTCGCGTATGTTGCGCGCGTCCGCCCCGCCGGAGTAGGAGATGCGCAGCCGCCCGCCAAACTGCTGGGCCACGCGGCGCGCGAGCTCGATCGTGAGCGGGAAGAGCGAGCGGCCGGACATGTACATCTCCTCGCTCGGCAGCTCGCCGCGCGTCACGTCCACCGGGAAGGTGTTGGTGAGCTTGACGCCAAAGGAGAGGCCCTTCTCGTCACAGAGCTTTATCAGGCGGTCGAACATGGGCACGGCGTCGGCCCACTGCAGGTCCTCGCGGAAGTGCGTGTCGTCGAAGGAGACGTAGTCAAAGCCCAGCTCGTTCAGGCGCTCGCGCGCGAAGTCGTAGCCCAGGAGCGTGGGGTTGCACTTGACGTAGGTGTTCACGCCCTTCTCGGTGATGAGGTAGGTGGCGATGCGCTCGATCTCGTCCGGCGGGCAGCCGTGGAGCGTGGACTCGGTCACGGAGCAGGAGACCCGCGGCGAGACGGACTCCACGAAGGCGGCGTCCACGCGGGAGAAGCGGTCCAGGTTGGCGAGCGCCCAGTCGCGGCACTCCGCCCAGACCTCCGTGCCGGAGGCGTCCTTCATGCCCTCGATGTAGCGGTCGATCTTGGGCGACTGGATGCCCTCGAGGCTGTAGCCCACCGACATGTTGAAGACGAAGCCGTCCGGGTCCCCCAGGCCAAGCTCGCGGGCGATGAGCTTGCAGGCCCACCAGGCCTTGACGTACTCGGCAAAGGCGTCCGGCACCGTGAGCTCGGTGGACCACTCGCAGTTGTAGCACTCGTCCTCGGCCGTGATGCAGGGCTTGTTCACGCAGGCCGAGAGCTCCTCGCCGTCCATGATCTGCACGGTCTTGAGCTCGAAGAAGCGCGCGCCCGCCACGTAGGAGGCGATGATGTTCTGCGCGAGCTGCGTGTTGGGACCGGCCGCCGGGCCAAAGGGCGTCTCCATGCGCTCGGCAAAGATGGGCTCCGCGCCGCCCTCGTGGACGTAGGCCTTGCGCACCCCGAAGATGGAGCCCCTGGTCTCATGCTCGGTCAGGACCCAGTCCATGACCTGCGAGAAGGGCATCGGCCTCATGACGTCGCTCATTGTTGCTCCTCTCCCGTGGGGCGGGACCCGCCCCGTGCGGTCAGCCGGCGGGACCTCGTGCCGGCGGCTGGACGTGTGGCCCTGGGGCCTCGCGCGGACGGGCGCCCCTCGCGCCCGCGCCGCGCGCCCGTGCTGCTCGTGCTAGTACTCGCGGCCGTTGAGCGTGCCCCAGAGCCCCTTGGCCTGCTCGAGCGTCCACGCGTTGATGCGCTCCTCGTCAAAGGCCACGAACTCGCGGTCCTTGTAGAGCACCCTGCCGTTGACGATCGTGGTGCGGCAGTTCTTGCCCATCATGCCAAAGAGCATGTGGCCGTCCACGTTCTCCCCCGAGAAGGGCGTGAAGGCCGGGTAGTCCATCACGATGACGTCCGCCGCCGCGCCGGGCGCCAGGACGCCGATCCTGCGGCCAAAGTACGCGCTCGCCATGGCGGGGTTGTTCTCAAAGAGCATGGTCATGTCCTCGGCCCAGCCCACGTTGGGCATGCCCGCGTTGTGGCGCTGGATGATGAGGAAGACCTTGAGGCTCTCCAGCATGTCGTGGGTGTAGGCGTCCGTTCCCAGGTGCACGGGGATGCCCCGGCGGAAGAACTCGAGCACGGGCGCGCAGCCCACGGCGTTGCCCATGTTGGACTCGGGGTTGTTGACCACGTGGGTGCCGGTCTCCTTGATGATGTCCATCTCGGCGGGCGTGACGTGGATGCAGTGGCCGAGCATGGTGCGCGGGCCGAGAAGCCCGTGCTGCAGCAGCCGCTCAACGGGCGGGACGCCGCCGCGATTCTGGCGGGAGTCCCAGACGTCGTTCATGCCCTCGCAGACGTGGATGTGGAAGCCGGTGAGGCCGTCGTTGGCCTCGGCCATCCTGTCCATCGTCTCGTCGGAGAGCGTGAAGGCGGCGTGGCCGCCGAACATGGCGGCGATCATGCTGTTGCCGGCCCTCTGCTGCTCCGCGGCCCAGCGGGAGAACTCGGCGTTCTCGCGGATGGCCTGGTCGCGCTTCTCCTCGCCGCGGCGGTCGGAGGTCTCGTAGCAGAGGCACGCGCGGATGCCCGTCTCCTCGCAGACGTCCTTGATGGCAAAGAGGCTGCCGGGGATCTCGCCATAGCTCGCGTGGTGGTCAAAGATCGTGGTCACGCCGTCGCGGAGGCTGTCCAGGACGGTGGCGTAGGCGCTCGCGCGCGTGCCGTCGAGCGTGAGGTTGTCGTCGATCTTCCACCACTGCTGCTCGAGGTTCTCGAGGAAGTTGTGCGGGTTGCAGCCCTTGATGGAGAGGCCGCGCGCGAGGCCGGAGTAGATGTGGGTGTGGCAGTTCACCAGGCCCGGCATGATCACGCCGCCGTGCGCGTCCACGTAGTCCGCCTCGGGGTGGCGGGCGCGCAGGTCGGCCTCATCACCCACCTCGGCGATGGTATCGCCCTCGATGAGGACGGCCCCGCTCTCGAGATAGGCGTTGTCGGGGTCGCGCGTGACAACGCGCCCGTTTCCTACGAGCACCATGTCTCTCCAATCGCCGCTGGGTCCTCGGGCGTTGCCGCGGGGCGGGGCCGGACGGGCCACGTCGTACCCGTACCGGAGTCGTCCTCCGGCCAGGCCAAGGGGCGCCCCCGGCGCCGCCGAACGCGATGACCCTATTGTGTCGGATGCCGGCCAAACAAAATGTCTGATTGCAAAAATATCTGTTAGAGGTAGGTTGCGAATCGCGAACGGGCAGCTCAGGGGCACCATTGAGGATTTTTCCTGCGCTATACTGGCCTTTTGGAACCGCTCACGGGGAGGGCCCATGCAGGATTCCCAGATCGACTTCTACCGCCGCCTGGCCAAGGCGCTCGCGCGGCAGTTTGGCAGCGCCTGCGAGGTGGTCGTGCACGACCTCGACCGCGACCCCGAGCACTCCGTCGTGGCCATAGAGAACGGCGGCGTCACGGGCCGCAAGGTGGGCGACGGCCCCTCCCACGTGGTCCTCGAGGCCCTCCAGGCCGGACGCGACGCCAGGCTTGAGGACCGCATCGGCTACCTCACCCGCACCGAGGACGGCAAGGTCCTCAAGTCCTCCACGGTCTACATCAAGGACGAAAGCGGCCGCGCGGTGGGGATCCTGGCCATCAACTACGACATCACGGTCCTGCGGGCGGCCGGGGACATCATCGGCGAGCTCGTGGGGCCCGAGCAGGGCGGCTCGCAGGGCGAGCCCGAGCCCATCGTCCGCAGCGTGGCCGACCTCCTCGACAAGCTCATCGAGCAGAGCGTGGAGCTCGTGGGCACGCCCGTCTCGCTCATGACCAAGGACGAGAAGGTCCGCGCGATCCGCTACCTCAACGACGCGGGCGCCTTCCTCATCACCAAGTCGGGCCCCAAGGTCTGCAAGTACTTTGGGATCTCCAAGTACACGCTCTACAGCTACCTCGACGAGGTGCGCGGCGGCGGGCAGTAGTAGCGGGTGCGGAGGCGCCGCCGCGGGAGAGCCCGGCAGCGCCCACGCACGGGCGAGCACTCCACCGCGGCGCACCGCCCCACGGCGCGCAGGCCGGGCGGGCGAACCCACTGCGCGGCCGCCCGCCCCCGCGCGGCTCCCCTACCCCTCGAGCTTCTCGGCGAGCATGCGGTTGAAGGCCTTGGGGTTGCCGGAGCCCTTGGCCGCCTTCATGCACTGCCCCACCAAAAAGCCGAGGACCTTCTTGTTGCCGTCGCGGTACTGCTGGACCTGGTCGGTGCAGCGCGCGAGCACCTCGTCCACGATCGCGCCGAGCGCGTCGGCGTCCGTGGACTGGCGCATGCCGTGGGCGTCCACGTAGGCCACGGGGTCCTCGCCGGTGCCGTTGACGGCCTCGAGCACCTCGCGCGCCTGGGAGAAGGTGAGCGCCTCCTCGGCGAGCAGCCCCGCGATGCCGCGGACCTGCCCCACCGTGAGCGCGTCGAAGCTCGGCACGAGGTTCACCATCACGTTGGCCAGCGTGCCCACGACCTTCTCGCCCACCCCCTCGAGGGTCTCCTCGAAGAAGGCGGCAACCTTGGGGTCGCCGGCCAGCTGGGCCGCGTCGGCGCACTTGAGGCCGTAGTCGGCCATGTACCGGTCGCGCTTGGCGTCCGGCAGCTCGGGGATGCGCGCCCGGCAGCGCTCGACGAACTCGTCCGTGAGGTCGAAGGGTGCGAGGTCCGGGTCGGGGAAGAGGCGGTAGTCGTCCGCGGTCTCCTTGACGCGCATGACCACGGTGCGGTGGCGGCTGGGCTCCCAGTGGCGCGTCTCCTGGTAGACGATGCCGCCCTCCTCGAGCACCTCGGCCTGGCGGCAGATCTCGTACTCGAGGGCGTCGTGCAGGCTCTTGAACGAGTTGATGTTCTTCATCTCGGTCTTGGTGCCCAGCTCCGTGGTGCCGCGACGGCGCAGGCTCACGTTGCCGTCGCAGCGCATGGAGCCGCTCTCGAGCGAGCAGTCCGAGATCCCCAGCGTGAGGAAGGTCTGGCGCAGCTTCTCCATGAAGAGGCGGGCCTCCTCGGGCGTGCGCAGGTCGGGCTCGGTCACGAGCTCGATGAGCGGGGTGCCGCAGCGGTTGT
>CAZCTE010000002.1:18880-31055 GCA_964501395.1 uncultured Atopobium sp. | reverse complement strand
TGGTGATCTCCGCCTTGAGAGGGCGGCGTCCTAAACCGCTAGACGAACGGGCCACATATGCGATTGTCAGAGGCAGTATGGCTGGGGTGGAGAGAGTCGAACTCCCGCTGACGGAACCAGAATCCGCTGTCCTACCACTAGACGACACCCCAATGCTGCCATCCATGCGCCTCTCAGCGCGGAGAAACACTATACGCGAAGGCCCAAAACCGCGCAAGCACAATTTCTGGAAAAGATGTGAGTCGGGCGTGGGGCAGCCGAGAAGCGCAGGCGACCGGCCCCTCCCCTACCAGCGCAGCCAGGCGAGCTCGGCCTCGCGGTCGTTGGGCAGCTCGCCGGCCATCACGGCGGCCAGCAGCTGCGCGAGCACCATGCCCACGCCGGGCCCGGGCTCGACGCCGCGCTCGCGGATCACGTCCGCGCCGCCCACCGCGAGGTCGCGCACGCGCCAGACCGCCCCGGCGGCAAGCTCCGCGCGCAGGGTCGCCGTCATCCGGTCGAGCTCGGCCGCGTAGCCCATGCAGGCGGGCGCCTTGCCCACGGCGTCGGCGCGCTTGAGGTCCAGAAGCGCGAAGGAGAGCCTTCGCGCCTGGCCGGGCGCCCTCCGCTCGAGCTCGGAGAGCATCCGCCGCATCGAGGGCGCCGTGTCCCTCACCTCGAAGTCATGGAGCGACACGAGGGCGCACGCGGCCCGCGTGACCTCGCCCGGGATCGCCAGGCGCCCCATCACGGCCCGCGCCGTGCGCGCACCCGCCTCGGGATGGCCGAAGAAGTGCCCCCGCCCGGAGGCGTCCTGGCTCCAGCATTCGGGCTTGGCAACGTCGTGCAAAAGCGCGGCCCAGCGCAGCGCCTGGGAGGCCCGGCCCCCCGTGAACTCCTCCACGCCCGCGCACACGCGGGCCGTGTGCTCGAGCACGTCGTAGGCGTGATACGGGCTCCGCTGGTCAAAGCCCTCCATGGGGGCGAGCTCGGGCAGGGCGGCCTCCATAACACGGAACTCATGGCGCAGCGCCCAGGCCGCGCGCCCGGTGGAAAGGATCGCGTCCGTCTCCTGGCCTATCCGCTCGCTCGCGATGTGGGAGAGCTCGGGCGCGCAGGCCACGAGCGCCGCCTGGGTGGCGGGCTCGATCGAGGCCCCCAGCCGGCACGCGAAGCGCACCGCGCGCAGCACCCGCAGGGCGTCCTCCTCAAAGCGGCGCCGAGGCTCCCCCACCGCGCGGATCACGCGCGCCGCGAGGTCGCGCCGCCCGCCGAAGGGGTCGAGGAGCCCGCGTCCCGGGTGGAAGGCCATGGCGTTCACGGTGAAGTCCCGCCGCGCGAGGTCCTCGCGCACGTCCGTCACGAAGCGGACCTCGTCCGGGTGGCGGAAGTCGGAGTAGGCGCCCTCCACGCGGTAGGTGGTGGTCTCCACGGGCTCGCCGCCCACCACGGCGGTCACCGTCCCGTGGGCCGTGCCCGTCTCGTGCACCTCGATCCCTGCGGCGCGCAGCACGCGGGCGGTCTCCTGCCAGGGAGCCGAGGTCGTGACGTCCACGTCGTGCCCCGGCCGGCCGAGAAGCGCGTCGCGCACCCAGCCACCCACGACCCAGGCCTCGTGGCCGGCCGCCTCCAGGGCGCCCACCACGCGCCGGGCGCAGTCGGGCAGCTCCCGGGCGAGACGAGCCTCAACGTCCGTGCTCATGGGCCCCCTTCCCGCGTTCGTGCCTCCCGGCGGGCGTGCCCCTCTCGGCTGGCGCGCGCCGACGAATCCGGCCAGATTCTAGCATGCCGGCCACGGGGCCCTTTCGCAGCGGAGACCGAGGCGACGCGGGCCCTGCCGGCCGCGCGGAGCCGCAGCGCCGCCCTCCCGCCGCCGGGCCGCATGCTATGCTCGTGTGCGGCCCAAAGTTGCAGGTATCTTACAGTCGAGTAACGGGAGGTAAGAAGAGTGGACGAGACGGCATCCATTACCGCGGACGACCTCGCCGCCGCGCGCGAGGCGTTCTTCTCCGAGCGGGCCAACGTCGTGGCCAAGAACGCCGTGACGTCGAGCGGGCTTGTCGCCGCGGCGCGCGTGCCCGAGGCCGTGGGCGCCAACGCCATGACCTTCGACGTGGAGGTCACCCAGGGGGACCGCTGCAACCAGGAGCACTCAGGCCGCTGCTGGATGTTCGCGAGCCTCAACACCATGCGCTACCGCATCATCAAGAAGTACGACCTCAAGACCTTCGAGCTCTCCCAGGCCTACCCCCTCTTCTGGGACAAGCTCGAGAAGAGCAACTGGTTCCTCGAGAACATCCTGGACACGCTCGACGAGCCCCTGTCCGGCCGGCTCGTGGCCTACCTGCTCATGGACCCCATCGGCGACGGCGGCCAGTGGGACATGTTCAAGAGCCTCGTCAGGAAGTACGGCGTGGTGCCCAAGGAGGCCATGCCCGAGACCGCCTGCTCCCGCAACACCCGGGACCTCTGCTCCGCCCTCACCCGCTACCTGCGCGGGGCGGCCAAGCGCCTGCGCCAGAGCCACGAGGCGGGCGTGGGCCACGACGACCTCGAGGAGATGAAGAAGGAGATGATGGGCGAGGTCTACGGCCTCCTCGTCACCTGCCTGGGCGAGCCGCCCGCGTCCTTTGAGGTGCGCCTGCGCGACAAGAGCGACAAGCTCGTGCTCTCCGGCACCTTCACCCCCCAGGAGTTCTTCGACGCCGCCGTGGGCATGAGCCTGGACGACTACGTGAGCCTCATCTCCGCCCCCACGGCCGACAAGCCCTTCGGCCACGTCTACACCGTGAGCCGCCTGGGCAACGTGGTGGAGGACCGCGGCGTGCGCTACCTCAACCTGCCGATCGAGCGCCTCAAGGACGTGGCCATAGCGCAGCTGCGCGACGACCTGCCCGTGTGGTTCGGCTGCGACGTGGGCCAGAGCTACCTGCGCGACGAGGGCATCATGGACACCGCCGCGCTGGACGTGGACGGGCTTCTGGGCTTTGAGGTCGAGGGCTGCATGGACCGCGCCGAGCGCCTGGACTACGGCGAGTCCCTCATGACCCACGCCATGGTGCTCGAGGGCGTGAACCTGGACGCCGAGGGGCGCCCCACGCTCTGGAAGGTCGAGAACAGCTGGGGCAAGGACCACGGCCGCAACGGCTTTGACACCCTCTCCGACCCCTGGTTCGACGAGTACGTCTACCAGGTGGTGGTGGACAAGAAGTACCTGACGGACGAGGAGCGCGCCGCCTACGAGACCGAGGAGGCCCGCGTCCTGGAGCCCTGGGACCCCATGGGCTCGCTCGCATGCGTGCGCTAGGAGGACAGATGGCTGACACCAAGATTGCCGAGGGCACTGCCGACAAGGGCGCCGGCGCGACGGCCGGGGCCGCCGGGCTCGCCCCCGCCCGCGACGCCTCCGTCGGCGCCGTCTCCCCCGCCGCGGCAAACGAGCTCACCGCGTCCTTCTCGGCCGACCGCGCCAACCGCGTGGCGAGAAACGCCGTCACCTCCATGAACATCCAGCCCGCCGCGCGCAACGTGTCCGCCCTGCGCACGTACCGCGACACCTTCGGCGTGAGCCGCCCGCGCACGGGCAAGGTCACCAACCAGCGCGCCTCGGGCCGCTGCTGGATGTTCGCGGCCTACAACGTGGCGCGCGCCACCACGATGGAGCTGCTGGACGTGGACGACTTCGAGTTCTCCCAGGTCTACGGCTTCTTCTACGACAAGCTCGAGAAGTTCAACGTGGGCCTGGAGTACGTGATCGAGACGGCCGCGCTGCCGCTGGACTCCCGCGAGGTGTCCGGCCTGCTCGACCACTGCATGGGCGACGGCAACTACTACGCCTCGGCGATGAACCTGATCCGCAAGTGGGGCCTCGTTCCCAAGGACGCCATGCCCGAGAACGCCTGCTCCAAGAGCTCGGACCAGATGAACCAGCAGCTGCAGCGGCTCTTCCGCAAGAGCGCCATGGAGCTGCGCCGGCTCTTCTCGGCAGGGGCCGGCACCAACGAGCTGCGCGCCGCCAAGGAGGGCATGGTCGCCGACTGCCACCGCGTGCTCTGCGTGTGCCTGGGCGAGCCGCCGCTCACCTTTGACCTCGAGGTCCCCGTGGGCAAGAACTGCAAGCTCGGCGCCGAGAAGCTCGTGGAGCAGGAGGGCGGCGACGCCCCGGACGGCAAGCCGCGGCGGCTCCTCGTGGACCGCGGCATCACCCCGCGCGAGTTCGCCGAGCGCTACGTGCCCTTTGACCCGAGCGACTACGTGCAGCTCGAGCACCTCCCCGGCGAGACGCGGCCCTTCGGCCACGTCTACCACCGCCGCTTCTCGGACACCATGGCCGGCGGCGTGCCCCTCAAGTTCCTGAACGTGGAGTTCGAGGTGCTCGAGGACGCCGCGGTGGCGTCCCTGCGCGCCGGCGTGCCCTGCGAGATGGCCTGCGACGTGGGCCAGGAGTTCCCCCGCAGGATCGAGGACCTTCCCGGCATCCTGGCCACGGACACGATGGACTACGAGGGCCTCTTTGGCGTGGACTTCTCCATGAGCCGCGCCGACATGCTGGACGCGCACGAGACGCGCAACACCCACGCGATGACCTTCCAGGGCGTGGAGCTGGGCGAGGACGGCCGTCCCGCCGCCTGGCGCATCGAGAACAGCTGGGGCGCCGACGTCTGCAAGAACGGCTACATCATCGCCAGCGCGGACTGGTACCGCCTCTACGGCGGCGAGGTCGTGGTGCGCCGCGAGTTCGTGCCGGCCGAGATCCTCGACCTCTGGGACAACGCGCCCGTGGAGGAGGTCGACCCCTGGACCAACGTGGGACGGGGGCTGGCGCCGAGGGCGTAGCGAGAAGGGCGCCCGGCTCGGGGGCGTGGCGCCGATGACGGCCCCGACGCGACGCCGACGTGCGCCCGACGCGGCACCGCCCCAAATGACGGCCCCGAACAGCGGCCCCGACGGACCCCAGCCGGTCCGCCGGGGCCGTTTGCCGTCTCGGGGGGCGCGACCCCTACGCCTCCGCGCCGCCGAACTCCGCAAAGCGCGGCTCGCCGGCGCGCGCCAGGTCCTCCCCGTTGGCGAGCTCGCGGGCCGCCGCCACGAAGGGCAGCTCATCGCCCGAGCGAAAGGCCAGGGTGAGCTGGACGTCCTCGGCGAAGAGCGAGTCCGTGACCCGGCCGCCGTGGTCCGCCGCGAGGCGACGAATGCGGTCGTAGAGGGCATAGGGCAGCTGCACGGTGACGGGCGTCACGAGCGTCATCTCCACCACCTGGCCGGCCTCGCGGGCGGCGGCCACGGCGGCCTGCGTGGCAGCCGCGTAGGCGCGCACGAGCCCGCCAGGCCCGAGGAGGGTCCCCCCGAAGTAGCGGGTGACCACGCAGCACACGTCCGCGAGGCCGGCGCCGCGCAGGACGTCGAGGGCGGGCACGCCGGCGGTGCGGCTGGGCTCGCCGTCGTCGGAGCAGCGCTCGCGGCCATCCGAGAGCACCCAGGCGGGCACGTTGTGGCGCGCGTCGTGATGGCGGGCGCGGACCCGCGCGATGAACCTCTCGGCCTCGGCCTCGGAACCCACGTGCGCGAGCTGCGCGATGAAGCGGCTTCTCCGGTCCTCGAACTCGCCCACGGCCTCCTCGCCGGCGCGCAGCGTCAGATAGCCGGTCTCAGACGCGCACATGGCAGCACCTCTCGTCCTCATCGCTCCTCCACGCCCGCCCCAGTATAGACGAGCCCCCGTAAGCGCTGCGGACGATGGCGGATCGGGCCCGCTTCTCGCCTCCCCTCGGGGCAAAACCTGTCAGGTACTCGTTCCTGAAACGCCCTTGCGTTGCATTCTTAACTCTGGGTGTTAATTTCACACGAATAGGTCGCACTACCTGGTAGGTTTTCCGGCATGGTGCGCCCATCCAACCCACGAAAGCCCGTCTCCAAGCTCAGCACGGCAACCCCGAAGCCCCCGAACCACCCGGCAAAGTCGTGCTAGAATCTCCCTCGCGAGGTGGGCCGGGCGACCGCGGGACGTGCCCTGCACGTCATGAGGAAAGTCCGGGCTCCACAGGGCAGGATGCCGGCTAACGGCCGGGCGGGGTAACCCGACGGAAAGCGCCGCAGAAAAGAAGACTCCCACTGGCCGGGCCCAGGCCCGCGCAAAGGGAAAAGCTGAAACGGTGGTGTAAGAGACCACCAGCGCCGTGGCAACACGACGGCTTGGCAAGCCCCATCCGGAGCAAACGCAAATAGGAGCGCCATGGTGTGGCCCGCACTGCGCTCGGGTTGCGCGCTAGAGGCGGTCGGTGACGACCGTCGTAGATAAATGGCCGCCCACGACAGAACCCGGCTTACAGGCCCACCTCGCACCCTTCATTCAAGGCATAGGCATGCGCGAGAAGCGCGACCCCGCATACGGCAAGCGGCCCCGGTCCCAGAGGGGCCGAGGCCGCATGAGAAGGGCGTGGAGAAGGCCGCCGCGCGTCCGAAGACGGCGCAGGCGACGTAGAGCGCTAGTCCAGGTCGCCGAAGTCGCCCATGCTCACCGCGGGAACGGAGGGCATCGAGCCGACGGACGCCGGCGAGACACCGTAGCCGGAGGTGGAGACGGGCTTCTTGGGGTCACCGGCGTCGGAGCCGTTGGGCTTGCTCGACAGGGACGCCTGCGTCGGGAACATGGCGTCGGCGTCGTCCATGAAGTGCTGCAGGAGCTTCTTGTACTGCGCGCGGAACTCCTCGCGGGAGGTCTTGAGGCGGTCAATCTCGTCGAGCTCGTTCTGCTTCTCGGCGAGCGCCTGGCGAATGACCTCGCGAGCCTTGCTGTCGGCCTCGTTGCGAATCTTCTCGGCGTTGGTGCGGGCGTCGGCGATGAGCTTGTCGGCGGACTGCTGGGCCACGATGAGCACCTGGGAGATCTGACGCTCGGAGGCGCTGATGGTGTCGGGCTGCCGCGGGGCGGGGGTGGCCACGGTCGCGGAGCCACGCTCCTCGTAGCTGGCAATCTGCGCCTGGGCGGCGGAGAGCTGCTGCTCGGTGGAGGTCAGGCGGCCCTTGAGGTCGGCAATCTTCTGAAGCATCGCGTCGACCTCGGAGGAGAGCTGCTCGAGGAAGGCGTCAACCTCCTCGGTGTCATAGCCGTGCTTAGAGGGGGAGAAGGTCTGCTGCTCGATGTCTGCGGGTGTGATTGCCATGTGTTGTTCCCTTTCCCTTTCCTGTAGCGCGGAGGCCGCGCGACGTACGCATTTGATTCTACAGAACTAGGACGTACAGAAGGCGCTCGATCAGGGTAAGCGCAAATAATGCCACAACCGGAGAGAAGTCAATCATCATGATGGGCGGGATGAGACGCCGGAAGATGTTGAGGTACGGCTCCACGAGCGTGCCTATGGCGCCGCGGACGTCGTCGAGAAGCCCGCCCGTGCGCGGCAGCCAGGACATGAGGCACCAGATCACGATAAGCCACTGGTAGATGTCGAGAACCTTCTCGACGAGAGCAAAGAGCGTGTAGAACATCGCAGCCTTCCTGTGAGTCACGTCCTGGTTTGGCGGGCGGCGGCGCGTGCCGTCGCAGCGTCAGGCGCGGGCGGCGCCGGCCGGTCCCGCGTGGGTCGCGGTCGTCAACGAGGTCGGCCCGTCAGTCGCCCGCCAGCTCGCGCGTGCGCGCGAGCGCCGCGTCCACCGCGGCGAACGAGCCCTCGAAGAGCAGCGGCTCGAGCGCCTCCAGGGCGGCCGCGGTGGTGCCGCCGGGCGAGGTGACGCGCTCCACGTATACCCTGGGGTGCACGCCCTCAGACACGAGCTGCTCGGAACACCCCAGCATCGTCATCTCCAGGAGCTCGCGGCAGGTCTGCGCGGGGAGCCCCGCGCGCACGCCCGCGCGCGTGAGCGTGTCCACGAAGAGCGAGAAGAACGCGGGTGCGGTGCCCACCACGGCGCTCGCCACGTCGAGCTGGTCCTCGCGCATGACCGCGACGGACCCGAGGGCGCGGAAGAGCCCGCAGGCGAGCTCGAGGTCCGCGGGCGTGGCCGCCGACCCCGCGCAGACCGCGGTGGCGCCCGAGCGCACCTGCACGGGCAGGTTGGGCATCGCGCGCACCACGCGGGCGCCGGGCAGGGCGGCCTCGATGGTGGCAAGCTGCACGCCTGCGGCGATGGAGACAACGAGCCTGCCGGCCGCCCCCTCCGCGATCGAGGCCATCGTGGGGCCCATCACCTGGGGCTTGACGGCCAGCACCAGCACATCGGGGTTCTCGGCGAGCACCTCGGCGCCCTCGGCGAAGGCGCGGCAGCCCAGGGACTCGAGCGCGGCACGCTTCTGAGCCCCGTGGTCCGCCACCACGACCCGCTCCGCCGGGAGCGTCCCGGACTCCACGAGCCCGCGGGCGATGGCCCCGCCCATGGACCCGGCGCCTATGACGCCAACCGTGCAGGCGAGCACGCTCTCGGCCATGGCCCCTCCCCTACCTCGTGAGGTCGCCGTCGGCGACGAGCTTCTTGATGTCGGAGTCCGTGAGGGCGATGCCGGCGGGCAGCACCGCGAAGACGCGGTCGCCGAGCTCCTCCACGCTGCCCGAGATCCCGAAGGAGAGCCCGAAGGAGAAGTCGAGGATGCGCTTGGCCGTGTCGATGTTGGTGTTGCGGAACACGAGGACCACCGGCTGGCCGGTCTTGACGCGGCGCACCACGGTCTGGACGTCGTCGTAGGAGACGGGCTTGAGGACGTAGGGCGGCAGCTGGCCTGAGCTCACGCGCGGGATGGCGCGCGGGCCCACGTCGCCGGGGGCGACCGTGCCGGTGCCGGCGCCGGCGTTCAGGACGGTGGTGGCGTCGTGGTCCTGCGCGGCGGCCTGGGAGCGCTCGTAGGACGGGCGCGGGGCGGGCGCCGGCGAGGCGTACTCCTGCCGCTGCGAGGCGACGGGGCGCCCGGAGCGCGTGTAGACCGAGACGCTCGAGGCCTCGGGGCGGGGCGTGTTGCCCAGCAGGTGCTGGTGGCTCGACTCCGCGGCCCGGCCGCGGGGCTCGCTCGCGTAGCCGCCGTCGTCCTCGAGCTCGTCGTCGTAGTAGTCGTCATCGAAGTAGTCGTCGTCCCCGCCGCGCAGACGGTCCCTGATCGTGTCGAGGAAGCCCATGCTCTTCTCCTTCCCGTGTCGCGCCGCCGCGCGGCGCGCGAAAACCCAGCCAACCCAGGACGTGGCCCTGGCCTTTCTCAGGGCGCCCGGTCTAACCCAGGACGTAGCCCCGGTCGAACACGCACCTGCCGAGGCGGACGAGGGTCGCGCCCTCCTCCACCGCGATCTCAAAGTCGTCGCTCATGCCGCACGAGAGCGTGGCCAGCTCGAGCCCCGTGCGGGCGCGCAGCTCCTCCGCCAGGTCCCTGAGGCCGGAGAAGGTGCGCCTGGCCGCGTCCGGGCTGGCGGCCGGGGCCATGGTCATGAGGCCGAGCACCCGGATGCCCGGGAGCGCGGCCACGTCCTCCGCCGCGGCGAGAAGCCCCTCCGGCGAGAAGCCCGACTTGGAGGCCTCGCCGGAGACGTTGGTCTCCAGCAGCACGTCCGCCACGATCCCGCGCGCCTCGCAGCGTGTGGAGACCGCCTCGGCGAGATGCGCCGAGGAGATGGAGTGGATGAGGGAGACGCGGCCTATGACCTGGTTGATCTTGTTCTTCTGGAGGTTGCCGATCATGTCGAAGCGCAGGTCCTGGCAGGTGGGCTCCGCCTCCAGGGCGGCAAGCTTGCGCGCGAGCTCCTGGGGGCGGTTCTCGCCGAAGACGCGCCAGCCCGCCTGACGGGCCAGGACCACCTCGGGGGCGCCCACCGTCTTGGAGACGGCGATGGGGGTGACCTCGTCGGCCGCCCGTCCGGCGCGGGCCGCCGCGTCGGCGATCCGCCCGAGGATCTCGTCCCGTCGCGCGCGCAGGAACGCGCCGTATGCCTCGTCGAGGCCGTCCATCAGACCCTCGCCCCTTCTCCCTCTCCCTCGCCCTCGTCGGACACGAGCGCACCCGCGGGCCACGCCCACGGCCGCCCCCTCAGCACGGCGAGCGCGCCGTGCCGGCCGCACCGTCCGCCCGCGGCCCGGTACGAGAAGAACCGATCGGTCGAGCTCGCGGTTGAGACGCCCGCGACCTCGATCCTGGCCTCGTCCACGCCCGCCTCCACGAGCGCCGCCACGACGGCGCGCCCGAGGTCGAGCCGGTTGCCCTCGAGGGCGACCTCGGGGCCAAAGGCCTCGACGAACCGCGCGAGCAGGTCCTCGGAGACCTCGTAGTCCGGCCCGCCGATGTGGGGGCCCACGTAGGCGCGCAGCTCCCCCACCGGGCAGCCGGCCTCCCGCGCGAGCGTGCGGGCGGCCCTCCCCGAGATGCGGGCGAGCGTGCCGCGCCAGCCCGAGTGCGCGAGGGCGAAGCCGCCGGGGCACGTGAGGGCAACGGGCACGCAGTCCGCGAAGCAGAGGAGGACGGGCACGTCGGGCGCCGTGCAGACCACGGCGTCGGCACCGGCGAGCGCCTCGGCGCGGGCCGCCTCGAGCCCCTCCGCCGCATGTGAGCGCACGGAGACCACGTGGGTGCCGTGCACCTGCCTCGGGCAGACGAGACGGTCCGCGAGGTCGGCCGCGCCCAGGGCCGCGAGCGCCCGGCGGCGGTTCTCGGTGACGGCGGCCTCGTCGTCCCCGCAGGAGGACCCGAGGTTCAGGCTCTCGTAGGGCCCCGCGGAGACGCCGCCCGTCCGCTCCGTGAACGCGAGCGCGACGCCACCGGTCTGCTCCCGCGAGGAGAGCAGGGTGACGTCGCCCACGCGGTATCTCGCCAGACGGCGCATGCTAGAGGCGGCTGCGCTTCAGGAAGTCGGGAATGTCGAACTCCTTGTCGTTGCTGCTCGACGAGGAGCGAGTCGAGGAGCCCGAGGTCGAGGAGCTCGTGCCGCGGCTCGGCGCGACGGGCGCGGGGCCGCTCGACGTGCGCGGGGAGGACGCGCGCGAGGAGGACGTGGCGCTCGGCGCCACCATGGTGGGCAGCGTCTGCTGCACGTTGACGTCGGAGAAGCCCGTGGCGATGACGGTCACGCGCACCTGGTCGCCGAGGGACTCGTCAACGACGGTGCCGAAGATGATCGTCGCGTCCGGGTCCACGTTCTGGGCCACGAGGTCGGCGGCGTCGTTGATCTCCTGGATGCCGAGGTCCTTGTTGCCGGCGATGGAGAGCAGGACGCGGGTGGCGCCGTCGATGGAGCCCTCGAGCAGGCGGCTGGAGATGGCCTCCTCGGCGGCGTCCGTGGCGCGGTTGTCGCCGGAGGCGGCGCCGATGCCCATCATGGCGGTGCCGGAGCCCCTCATGATGGTGGAGACGTCCGCGAAGTCGAGGTTGATGAGGCCCGGGACGGTGATGAGGTCCGTGATGCCCTGGGTGCCCTGGCACAGGACGTCGTCGGCCATGCGGAAGGCCTCGAGCATGGTGGTCTTCTTCTCGGAGAGGTCGAGCAGGCGGTCGTTGGGGATCACGATGAGCGTGTCCACGTTCTCGGCGAGGTTCTTGATGCCCTCGACGGCGGAGGAGTAGCGCTTGCGGCCCTCGAAGCTGAAGGGCTTGGTCACCACGCCCACCGTGAGCGCGCCGATGTCGTTCTTGGCGATGTCGGCCACCACGGGGGCCGCGCCGGTGCCGGTGCCGCCGCCCTCGCCCGCGGTGATGAAGACCATGTCGGAGCCTGCGAGCGCGGCCTTGATCTCGTCGCGGGAGTCCTCGGCGGCCTCCTTGCCCACCTCGGGGTTGGCGCCCGCGCCGAGGCCCTTGGTGATGTCGGTCCCGATGTGGACCTTGATGTCGGCGTCGGAGATGGCGAGCGCCTGGGCGTCCGTGTTCACGGCGACGAACTCGACACCGCGAATGCCCTCCTCGATCATGCGGTTGACGGCGTTGGTTCCGCCTCCGCCAACGCCCACGACCTTGATGACGGCGAGGTAGTTGCTGAGGGTGTCGGTGTCTTTGACCATCGTTGTCCTCCTCGTAGGGGCCCTGCTGCCTTTGCTGCTGCATATGCTCTCGACTGTAGTACCGCCCCATCCAGGCGCCGGCTCAAACCCTAAACCTCAGGTTTACGTCAACGCTTGAGATTAAGCGATGTATATTGACACACTTGAGGGCGTGCCGTCAAATAGTTTGATGAAACCATGAAGCTCACAGGTGGAAGGACTGTAATTTCTCAACGGGAGCGGGGCCAAGACCCTC
>CAZCTE010000002.1:12691-18780 GCA_964501395.1 uncultured Atopobium sp. | reverse complement strand
TGTCGTCGGTGTCCTCGGTGTCGTCGGTCGTGGTCTGCGCGACCACGCCCGAGCCCGACGCGACGTTGTCCGAGTCGATCATGCGCACCGCAGGCGACGAGACCACACGCACGTTGATGTAGGTCACCGACCCGTCCGCGAGCTCCTCGAGGGTCTCGGTGACGACCTCCTCCTTGGCGGAGATGTCGCTCGCCGACCCCAGGAGCACCTCCACCCCGTTGGAGAGGGTGCAGGAGATGCTGTCTGTCGCAGGGGCCGAGTAGCACGTGATCATGGCGTTGAACGAGTCGGAGAAGCCGTCTCGGAAGAGCTCGATGGCCTCGAAGACGTCGTCGGTGGCCTCCGAGCCCGCCACCGGCGAGACGCTCGTTGGCACGTCCGTGATGAGGAGGCAGCCGGCCTCGAGGGCGATGGCGAGCGCGGCGTCGTTCACCGACTGGTCGTCGCTCGTCTCCACGCTCACGGGCTGAATCCAGGTGCCGCTGCTGCTGAGGTACCAGGCCACGGATCCCGAGCTCATGACCACGAGGGCGTCGACCTCCTGCTCGACGACGGTAATCTTGAGCGTGTGGGGAAAGACCCGCTCGAAGATGACGTCGGCCACCCAGGGGTCGGTGAGGAGGTCCTCGGTGATCGCCTCCTCGTCGAGGTTGAGCAGGGTCGAGCCCACGGGCACGTTGATGAGGTTCTGGAGGTCGGACTCGCTCACGTGCTCGGTGGGCTCCGCCTCGACGGACTCAATCGAGAAGATCGAGGCGTCGCGCAGGGCGACAAGGCCCACGAGCAGGACGAGCGCGACCGCCGCGAGACAGCAGCCGACGACGGCCACGACGCGCAGCGTCTGCCTGCGCTGGTGGCGCTGCCTGCGCTCGGCGCCCGCCGCGGGACGCGGCGCAGCCTGTGCGGGGCGGGCGCCTCCGGCGGCGCGGTCAAGGAACGCGGGGCGAGACGAGCGCGGGGCCGCGGCCTCGCCGCGCGGGGCGGTCCTGACGGGGCCGCCCGCGCCCCGCGTCCCGGCCTCTGCGGACCTGGGGGCTGTGAGCTTCTTGGTCGTCGGCCTCTTGGCAGCGGGCCTTCCGGCGGGCCCGAGGCTTCTCGCCTGGCGCCTTGAGGAGAACGAGCTCACCCGCGGCGTGGAGCCGCTTCGCGAGCGGGGCGTCGGGCGCCTGCTCGAGTCCTTGGCCATGGGCGGCTCACCCCCCGAAGCCGAGGAGCTTGACCTCGCAGGCGAGGTCTATCCCGTGCTTCTCGAGAACCGCGTCGTGGGCGCGACCGATGAGCCGTATGACGTCGGCTGCCGTGGCGCCGCCGCGGTTGACGATGAAGTTGGCGTGCTCCTCGGAGATCTGGGCGCCCCCCTCGCGGGCGCCCTTGAGGCCGCAGGACTCGATGAGCACCCCGGCCGAGCGCCCGGGCGGGTTGCGGAACACGGAGCCGCAGCTCGGGACGCCGAGGGGCTGGGCCTCGCGACGGCGGCGGAGACGCGCCTCCATGTCCGCCGCGACGTCGGCGGGGGCGGCGGGAGCAAGCTGGAGCGCGGCCTCGAGGATGATCTCGTTGGTGGGCAGGGAGGTCCCCCGGTAGCCCCAGTCGACCTCGGAGGCCTCGTAGCGGCGAAGCCCCTCCCCCGGGTGAAAGACCACGACGTCGCGCACGACCGCGCCGATCCACTCGCGTCTCGTGCCCGCGTTCATGGAGACGGCGCCGCCCACGGTGCCGGGGATGCCCACGCAGGGCTCGAGGCCGGAGAGCCCCGCCTTCTGGGCCGCGCTCACCACCTTGGAGAGCGCCACGCCGGCGCCTGCGGTGACCAGGCCGTCCTCCCCCATCGAGATTCTCGCGAACTCGTCGTCGAGGACGATGACGCAGCCGTCGTAGCCCTCGTCCGAGACGAGGAGGTTGGTCCCCTTGCCCAGGATGACCCAGCTCACGCCCTCGGACGCGAGCACCTGCACCGTCCGGGCGAGCGCGGGGTAGCTGTGCACCGCCACATAGAGCGCCGCGGGGCCCCCGATGCGGTAGCTCGTGTGCCGGGACATGCGCTCGTCG
The DNA here is from genome assembly GCA_964501395.1 of uncultured Atopobium sp. Taxonomy (GTDB): domain Bacteria; phylum Actinomycetota; class Coriobacteriia; order Coriobacteriales; family Atopobiaceae; genus Thermophilibacter. The sequence continues at coordinate 16,731 of CAZCTE010000002.1, read as the reverse complement.
CGCGCGACGTCGGCGTCCACCGCCCCGGAGAGGGTCATGTAGGCGTTGAACACGCTCAAGGGCTACCGCCCCTCGCGCTCGCGCATGGCGGCGATGAAGGACGGGCCCACCGAGGTGACGTCGCCGGCGCCCTGCGTGATGAGCAGGTCGCCCGGGCGCACCAGGTCGCAGAGGTCCTCGATGAGCCGCCTCCTGTTGGGGACGTAGGCCACGTCGCGGACCGCGCCCTCGCGACGCACCGCCTCCGCCACGGTCTTGCCGGAGACGCCGGGGATGGGCATCTCACCTGCGGAAAACACGTCCATCACGCGCAGGACGTCCGCGTCGTCGAAGGCGCGGCCGAACTCGTCCGCGAGGGCCTGGGTGCGGCTGTAGCGGTGCGGCTGGAACACGCAGACCACGCGGTCAAAGGTCAGGTCGGCCGCGGCTCCGAGCGTGGCCGAGATCTCCGTGGGGTGGTGGCCGTAGTCGTCCACCACGGTGACGCCCGCGACGTCCCCCACGTGCGTGAAGCGGCGGCGCGCGCCCTTGAACTGCGAGAGCGCCGCAGCCGCGTCGTGCGCGTCGAGCCCGAGCACGTCCGCCACGGCCAGGGCGGCGGTGGCGTTGGACATGTTGTGGCGCCCCGGGTTGGAGCTGATGGTCACGTGCTCCTCACGTCCTTGCGGCAGGCGCACGGAGAAGCTGCTCGCGAGCTTGTGGCTGCTCTCGCCGGGGACGCACACGTAGTCGCAGGACGCGTCGAAGCCGTAGGTGACCACGCACCTGCCCGTTGACCGGGCGAGCTCGGCGTAGTGCGGCACGTCCCCGTTGATGATGACGGTGCCGTCCTCGCCCACCAGGTCCATGAAGGTGCAGAAGGTCTTCTCGATGTTCTCGAGCGTGCCGTAGTGGTCGAGGTGGTCCGCCTCGATGTTGGTGACCACCACCACGTTGGGGTTGAGGTAGAGGAAGGAGCCGTCGGACTCGTCCGCCTCGCAGACGAAGTGCTCGCCGGAGCCGTTGCGACCGTTGGTGTCGTAGCCCTCCACCACGCCCCCGATGAGGAAGGAGGGGTCGAGGCCCATCCTGTCGAGCATGGTGGCCACCATCGAGGAGGTGGTGGTCTTGCCGTGCGTGCCCGCCACGGCTATGGTGCGCTGCGTGCCGGAGAGCCAGGAGAGCATCTTGGCGCGGGGCCAGATGGGGATGCCCAGCTCGCGGGCGCGGATGACCTCCGGGTTGGTGTCGGGGACGGCGGTGGAGGTGACCACCACCTGCGGGCGCGCGGCGTCTATGGTGGCCGCGGAGTGGCCCACGGTCACGTCTATGCCCGCGGCCTCGAGCACGCGCACGTAGTGGGAGTTCTTGAGGTCCGAGCCGGTGACCCGGCAGCCCCGCTCGTGGAGAACGAGCGCAATGCCGCTCATCCCGGCGCCGCCGATGCCAATGAAGTGGGCGCTCGCGACGTTCTGGATCTCCGCGTTCATCTCGACCATGGGCCCGCTTTCCACGTGGCGTATCGTGCGCACACTAATGTATCTCAAATCGGGATGCGGCACGGCGGCTCCACACACATCCCGTGAGCGGGCGGGGGCGTCCCCTACCGCGCGTGGGCCTCCACCTGGTCGGCGAGGGCGGCCGCCGCGCTGGCCTGCCCCAGCCCGCGGGCCCCCTCGCGCATCCTCTCGCGACGGGCGGGGTCGTCCAGGAGCCCCAGGAGCTCCTCGCCAAAGCGGGGGCCGTCAATATCGTCGTCCGGGACGAGCACCGCCGCGCCCGCGTCCACGAGGAAGCGGGCGTTGGTGGTCTGGTGGTCCGCCGTGGCATGCGGGTAGGGCACGAGCAGGCTCGGCACGTCGAGGGCGGCGATCTCCGCGATGGAGGACGCCCCCGCCCGCGAGAGCACGAGGTCGGCCGCCGCCAGGGCCTCGCCCATGTTGGAGATGTAGGGCTGCACGTGCCAGCGGCGCCGCTCCTCGGGCGCGAGCGCGAGCGCCTCGACCGTCTCGTCGTAGCCGTCGGCGCCGGTGGAGTGCACCACCACGAGCCCCTCCCGCGCGAGAAGCTCGTCCTTGAGGCGGCAGACGCCCTCGTTGATGTGGGCCGCGCCGAGCGAGCCGCCAAAGACGAGCAGCATGGTCTCGCCCGGCCTGATTCCAAAGGCCGCGCGCCCCGCGTCCCTGCTCGCCGTGACCACGCTTCGGCGCACGGGGTTGCCCGTGAGCACCACGGAGCGCGCAGGTCGCCTGCCGCCCTCGAACGCGGCGCGCGCGGCGGGCACCGATATGCACACCGTCTCCGCGTTGGGCGCGAGCGCACGGTTTGCCAGGCCCGGCACGGAGTTCTGCTCGTGCAGCAGGTAGGGCACGCCCGCCTTGCGGCAGCTGGCGAGAAGGGGCATCTCAACGTAGGCGCCAAAGCCCACGGCCACGTCCGGCGCGCCCTCCCTAGAGAAGAGCCGGGAGATCTGCGCCTGGGCGCGCAGGACGCGCGCGACGGACGAGACGAGCGTCCAGGGGCGCGAGCGGTCGAAGCCGCTCACCACCACCGGCACGAGCTCGAAGCCGGCCTCGGGCACGAGCCTGCCCTCGAGCTTGGCGGTCTGCCCGAAGAACCTCACGTGGTGGCCGCGGTCGCGCAGCTCCTCGGCGAGCGCGAGCGCCGGGTTGATGTGCCCCGCCGTCCCGCCCGCCGCGATGGCGACCTCGAGGTGTTCACGTGCCATGTGTCTCCCTCTCTCCGTTGTGCGTGGGGCGGGGCGGGTTTGCCGCGGCCCTGGTTGGTTTGCGCGCCGTCCGGTCTGGGTTGTGCGCGGCCCGGCCTGGCCGGATGGTGCGTGGCGCGCTTCTCCCCGCCCGCGGCCCCAACCCGTCACGAGTGCGCAAGTCCTCACCCCGTGCGCGCAAGCCCTTATCGAGTGTACGCGAGTCCCTCCCAAGCGCACGAAGGCCCTCGTCGAGTGTACGCGTCCCTCGCCGAGCGTGCGCCCTCCCGCGCCGAGTGTACGCGCTTCCACCCTGCAAACCTACCAGGTAGCGCGAGTTTTCGGCCAAATTTTATCCCTTGCTTGTATTACTTATCTGTATATCAAAGTACCTGGTAGGTTTCGAGCATGGGACAAGGGGCGAGCCGTGCTCCAGGAGGAGGCGAGCGCGATCTGGCTTGGAGGAGCGCCGGGCAGGCGCAGCCTCTTCGGAGGGTGTGCGCTCCCGGCGGGAGGGTATGCGCTCCGATTCGTAGGGTATGCGCGCGCCCGCAACCTTGGTGCAGTTCCCGCAAGCCTCTGACCTGCGGTGATGTAATTGCATGCGGCACATCAAACTCGCGAGAGAGCGCACACCCTTGTTTCTGGAGCGCACACCCTACGACAGGGGGCGCAACCCTCCCCAGCAAGCCCTGTCGACATCTCCCCCCGAAGCGCCCCACGTCCCCCGCAGACCCTAGACTCGGGGCAACGTTGCCGGAGAATCACGTAACCCGTTATTGCCACGTGGCGCGGACATAACGCGTATCAACTCCCGGATTTGGGAGACTTGGCCTCGATTATGGCCACGTGACGTGGCAATAACGGGTTACGTTCAATGGCGTGCACGGGTGGACGCGGCGAGAAGGTCGCGCGGAAGGGGTTACCTGTCGCTGCGGTCGTCGCCGCGGAGGCGCTCGGCCGCGCTGGGCCCGAGGTCGATGCGCGTGCGCCCGTTGGCGTCCCTGGAGGTGCGGCCGCGCGGGGCGGAGCCGCTGCCGCGCGACGAGCCGCCATTGCGAGACGACCTGCCGGAGCCCGAGCCGCCTCGCGAGGGGCCGGACCTGCCGGCGGAACGCTCGCCCGAACGCGAAGCCGTTCGGGCGGTGCCGCCGGAACCGCCGCGTGACCGCGTGCCGCCAGAGCGCCCGCCGGACCCGCCGCGGCCGCCGCTCACGACCGTGAGGTCGCGCTCCCAGGACGACTCGTCCCCACCAGAGCCGCGCCTCGCGTTCCCGCCGGACCCGCGCGCGGAGCGCGGTGCGGGATCGCCCACGAACGAGAGTCCCCCGCCCGCAAGGCGCTCGGGGCCGCC
>CAZCTE010000002.1:5421-12591 GCA_964501395.1 uncultured Atopobium sp. | reverse complement strand
CCGCCCGCGCCCCGGCCCTCGAGCTGCCAGGAGCGCCGCTCGAGGTCGTGCACCGTCTCGGGAAGACGCGAGTGCACCGAGACCGAGACGATCATCCCCGCGATCATGAGGCTCGCCATCATGGACGTGCCGCCGTACGAGATGAAGGGGATCGGCTTGCCCGTGAGCGGGAAGATGCCCAGGACGCCCGTCACGTTGAGCAGCATCTGCACCACGATGAGCGAGGTGCACCCAGCCGCGATGAGCCTGCCCGAGAGGTCAGGCGCGTGCTGGGCGATCTTGAGGCCCGCCCACCCCAGGACGCCGAAGCCGACGAGCATGCCGAGGGTCCCCACCAGCCCGCACTCCTCGCCGATGACGGCATAGATGAAGTCGTTGTAGGCGTAGGGCAGATAGGAGTACTTCTGGCGCGAGAAGCCAATCCCCACGCCGGAGAGGCCGCCCGACGCGAAGGCGTAGAAGCCCTGGATGAGCTGGTAGCCGGAGTCGTAGGGGTCCGACCAGGGGTCAAGCATCGTGAGGAAGCGCTGGCGCGAGTAGTCGTCCGAGAGGGAGAGGGCCAGAAAGCCCGCAAGGCCCAGGACGATCAACCCCAGGACAACCTTCCGGGAGGCTCCGGCGAGGTAGAGCATGATGACGAGGGTGACGCCCAGAACCAGCGTGGTGCCCTTGTCCGGCTGGACGAGGATGAGCGCCGTGGGCACAACCACCCCCACGACAAGGAGCTTCAGGAACTCCCCCGGGGAGAGGGTGCCCTCCTCGAAGTAGCGCTCCCCCAGGTTCGCGGCGACGAGCACGATGGTGATCTTGGCAAACTCAGAGGGCTGCAACTGGAAGCCGCCCAGGGAGATCCAGCGGCTGGCGCCGAGGGCGTCCACGCCGGCGAAGGGCGTGAACACGAGGACGAGCAGGACGACGGTCACCACCCAGATGAGCTTAATGATCCTGCGGCACCAGAAGTGGTAGTCCACCCTGGCGATAATGATCGCAAACACCGTGCCCACGACAGCCATGAGCAGCTGCTTCTTGACGTAGTAGGCGGCGTCGTAGTTGCAGTCCTCGTCGAGAAGCGCGACGACCGAGGACGACGAGTAGACCATGACCAGGCCAAAGCCCACGAGGATGGCGACCACCGCTATGAAGATGAGGCGCGGGCGCATGAAGCGCTCGGGCACGCCGAAGATGGTCCTGTCCTCGCGGCGGCCCGCGCGGGAGCCTGCGGCCCCGCGAGCCGAGCTACGAGAAGAGCCGCGCGCGGCGGCGCGAATCGCGGAGGCCACGTCACTCACCCGCCCCGGGCAGCGCGCGCACGAGCTCCTTGAAGAGCCTGCCGCGCTCGGCCATGTCGGAGAACTCGTCGAAGGAGGAGCAGGCCGGGGAGAGCAGGACGGTCTCGCCCGGGCGGGCGGCGCCCGCGGCAACGGAGAAGGCCTCGCGCAGGTGCGGCGCGCGGAGGACCTCGAGGTCGCAGCCCCGGGCCGCGCGGGCCCCCTCGAGCGAGGACGCAATCCGCTCCCCCGCCTCGCCGTAGCACACCGCCACGCGGCAGCGCGCGCACACGGCCGCGGCGAGCGAGCTGAGGTCGGTCATCTTGTCATGCCCGCCGAGCAGCAGCACCACCGTGCCGGCGGGGAAGGCGGCGAGGGCCTTCTCCACGGAGTCCGTGTTGGTGGCCTTGGAGTCGTTCACGTAGCGCACGCCCGCCACCGTGCCGGCGGGCTCCATGCGGTGCTCGATGGGCGAGAAGGACGCAAGGCCCGCGCGGACCTGCTCCACGGTCGCGCCCGCCTCGAGCGCCACGACCGCGGCAGCGAGGGCGTTCTCGGCGTTGTGGAGGCCGAGGACCCGGAGCTCGCCCGCGGGGAGAAGCTCGTGCTCCGCGCCGTCGAGGCGCACCACGAGGGCGTCCCCGCGCAGGAACGCCGCCGACGGCCCCGCGGGCTCGCCGGCGACGGAGAGGCGGCAGACACGCAGCCCGCGCGCCTCGCAGCGCCCGGCGACGGCGCGGCACCAGTCGTCGTCCACGGAGACCACGGCGAGGTCGCCCTCCCCGAGGTTCTCGAAGGCCCGCTCCTTGGCGGCGGCGTAGGCCTCCATCGTGCCGTGCCACTCGAGGTGGTCCGGCGTGACGTTGAGGAGCACGGCCGCGCGCGGACGGAGGAGCCGCGTCTCGGCCAGCTGGAAGCTCGAGAGCTCGGCCACGAGCCAGCCGCCCGGCTCGCGCGTGGGGACGGCCTCCGTGGGGGGCGTCCCGATGTTGCCCACCGCCTCGGCCGAGAAGCCGGCGCCGCGCAGGAGGTGCGTGGCGAGCGAGGTGGTGGTGGTCTTGCCGTTGGTGCCCGTGATGGCGATCCAGCGCTCGGGGCTCTCCCGCCAGGCGAGCTCGGGCTCGCTCACGACCTCGCCCGAGCAGGCGCGCGCCGCGCACAGGAAGTCGGAGCCCAGGGGAATGCCCGGCGAGGCCACGCAGAGGTCGTAGGAGCCGCGGACCTTCTCCGTGCCGCAGACCACGCGCACGCCGAGCCCCTCGAGCTCGCGCGTGCGCTCGCCGGGAGCGGAGCTCGCCCCGCCGTAGAGGGTGACCGAGCCCACGCGAGCGGGCCCGAGCGAGGCGAGGTAGCGCGCCGCGGACTCGCCGGTGCGGCCGAGCCCGAGCACGAGCGTGTCGCCGAGGTATGCCTGAGAGGCCATGTCCTGCTCCCCCGTCTTCCTAGCCGAGCTTGAAGTAGAGCGCGAAGCCGAGCGCCGCGAAGGCGGCCGAGACGATCCAGAACCGCACGACCACCTTGTTCTCCGCCCAGCCCTTCTGCTCGAAGTGGTGGTGGATCGGCGTCATGAGGAACACGCGCCTGCCCGTGAGCTTGAAGCTCGTGACCTGGACGATGACGGAGAGCGCCTCGCAGACGAAGAGGCCGCCCATGACGAGCGAGGTGACCTCGGTCTTGGTGAGGACCGCGAGGGCGGCCAGCGCGGCGCCCAGGGCGAGCGAGCCCGTGTCGCCCATGAAGATGGAGGCGGGGTAGCAGTTGTGCCAGAGGAAGCCCACGAGGGCCCCGGCGATGGCGCCGGCGAGGATGGCGAGGTCGAGCTCGTCGTAGCGGAAGGCCACCATGGCCATGGCCACCATGACCACCATGGTGCAGCCGCCCGCGAGGCCGTCGAGGCCGTCCGTGAGGTTGACGGCGTTGGAGAGGCCCGCCATGAGCAGGAACACGAAGACGACGTAGATCCAGGGGATCGAGACCTCCGTCCCGCCCACCTCGAGGGTGGTGGTGAGCACGCCCAGGTCCACGGAGAGGCCGCCGGGGAACCTCACCTGCGGCGAGATGCCGCAGACGTTGACCGCGAGGAGGCAGAACGCGACCGAGATGACGATGAGCCCCGCCATCTTCTGGGAGGGCGTGAGGCCGAGCGAGCGGCCGTGCGAGACGGACTCGATGTCGTCGAGCAGGCCGAGGCCCCCCGTCACGAGCATGGCCGCCAGGGCCAGGACGAGGGAGGGCGACCAGTCGCCGAGAAGGACCACCGAGACGACCACGCCCACGAGGACGACAACCCCGCCCATGGTGGGCGTGCCCTGCTTCACGAGGTGGCGCTGCGGGCCGTCCGCGCGGATCTGCTGGCCCACGCCCTCGCGGCGCATGAGGCGTATGAAGAGCGGCATGAGCAGCAGGGTGACTACGGCGGCTATGCCGATGGCGAGAAACACCTGGAAGGTGGGGTAGGCAGGGTTACCGATCTCGGGAATCATCTGCGAGCACTCCCCTCACGAAGCTGTCAAGTCCACAGGCGCGCGACGCCTTCACGAGCACGAGGTCGCCGGGCTCGAGCGCGGGGCCGAGCGCGGAGAGGGCGTCCTCGGCGGTGGCGAAGCGCTCCACGGCGTCCCGCGAGAGGCCCATGGTGAGGGCCGCCTCGGCCATGGCGTCGGCGAGCTCGCCCCCTATGAGGACGAGAAGGTCCACCCCCTTGGCGGCGGCGTAGGCCCCCACGTAGCCGTGGAGGCGCTCGGCCTCGTCGCCGAGCTCGCCCATCTCGCCGAGCACGGCCACGCGCCTGCCGCTCGCCCCCATGGAGGCGAGGACGTCGAGCGAGGAGGCCATGGAGGCCGGGGCGGCGTTGTAGGAGTCGTCGATGACGCGGGCGCCGCAGGGGGCCTCGCGCACGTCGAGGCGCATGCTCGCGGGCTCCAGGGCCTCGATCGCCTCCACTGCGGCGTCACGGTCGAGCCCGGCGCGCCACACGAGCGCGAGGGCGAGGAGGAAGTCGTCCACGACCTTGCGGCCGGGAAGCGAGAGCGTCACCTCGCGGCTCCAGCCGTCCGCGCAGGTTGCCGTGAAGCGGGCGCGGCCGTCGTCGCCCACGGTCACGTCCGAGGCGCGCACGGCGTCACCCGCGCCCCCGCCCGCGCGGAGCACCTCGACGCCCGCCGGACGGCAGAACTCGTCCTCGATGAGGGGGGCGAAGTCGTTGGAGCTCGTGAGCGCGAGGGCGGGCCCCACGCCGTCATGGCCGGCCATGCCCGAGACGATCTCGGCCTTGGCGCGGGCGATGCTCTCCCTGCTGCCGAGGAGGCCGATGTGGCTCGTGCCCACGTTGGTGATGCAGGCGAGCGCGGGGCGGCAGGCCTCGGCCATGCGCGCGATCTCGCCGGCGTGGTTCATGCCGAGCTCGCAGACGAGCACCTCGGCGTCCTCGGGCGCGGAGAGCACCGTGAGCGGCAGCCCGATGAGGCTGTTGAGGTTGCCGCGGGTGGCGTGGCAGCGGCGCGTGACGCCCACGCCGGCGGCGAGCATGTCCTTGGTGGTGGTCTTCCCCACCGAGCCCGTGACGGCGAGCACCAGCCACTCGGGGTGCCGCTCGCGGCGGTCGCGCGCCAGGCGCAGGAGAAACTCCTCGCAGTCGTCCCCCTCCGCGCGCAGCACGGCGCAGCCCGCCTCGCGGGCGGCGTCGAGGGCCTCGGCAGGCACCTCGGCGGAGGCCACCACGGCCCCGGCGCCGGCGCGGGCCGCCTGCGCGAGGAAGGCGTTGCCGTCCGAGCGCTCGCCGGAGAAGGCCACGAACACGTCGCCCGCGCCCACCTGCCGGGAGTCCGTGACGACCTCGCCCGAGGCCGCCTCCCCCGAGTCGTTGAGCACGGCGGCGCCGGTGGCGCGCGCGAGCTCGGTGGCTGTCATGCAGATCATCGTGTATCCCCCAATTAGGACGTCAAGGACGCTATACGACGGGCGAGATGCCCAGGATGTTGAGCGCCTGGGTCATGAGGTCGTGGTAGACCGCGGCAGTGGACTCCGACGCGAGGTACGAGACGCCGTTCAGGCCCAGGTAGGCGAGGACCTCGGGATCGCTCGCGTTGGCAAAGCCCGCGAGCGACGACACGAACTTGCCCGCCTCGTAGCCCGAGCCGTCCTCGGCGGCCACCTCGCCCGTGCCGGTCTTGGCGGCCACCTCGTAGCCGTCGACGGCGGCGCTCGCGGCCGTGCCCTCCTCGACCACGACGCGCATCATCTCGACTTCCTCGGCCGCCGTCTCGGCGGAGATGATGGGGTCGCCGGCGGGCCAGTCGACCTCCTCCTCGCCCTTGGTCACCAGGAAGTGCGGCGTCATGGGCACGCCGCCGTTGGCGATGGCGCCGTAGGCGCGCACGAGCTGCACCATGGGGAAGGCGAGGCCCTGGCCAAAGGACATGGACCCGAGCGACGAGGCCTCGTAGCTGTCCCGGTCCCTCACGATGCCGTCGGCCTCGCCCGGGAAGTCGATGCCGGTGCACTGCCCTATGCCAAAGGCCTCGAGGCCCTCGGCGAACGTGTCCGCCCCGATGACGTTCTGGGCGAGAAGCGCCAGGCCGGCGTTTGAGGAGCGCCGGAGCATCTCGGTCACGGTCATCTCCATCGTGTAGTCCCTGCCGTCCTGGTCCGTGACGTAGTCGCTGCCCACCTGGACCTCGGCCGGGACGGTGTAGGAGGTCTCGGGCGTGAAGAGCCCCGCCTCGAGCCCGATGGCCGTGGTGATGACCTTGAAGATGGAGCCCGGCTCGTAGGAGCTCGAGACGAGCTTGAGGTTGAGCGACTCGGAGTCCTCGAGGTTGGAGAAGTCCGGCAGCGGCGTGGAGCAGGCGGCGAGAACCTCCCCGGTCTTGGGGTCGGTGACCATCAGCGAGCCCGAGTCCGACGAGTAGGTCTCCACGGCCTCCTCGAGGATGGCCTCGCACTCCTGCTGGAGGTCGACGTCGAGCGAGATGACGATGTCGGTGCCGTCGACCGCCTCCGTCACGCTGGAGGCGCCGCCGGCGATGGGCGTGCCGTAGAGGCCCGTCTCCATGATCATGTAACCGTCCGTGCCGGTGAGGATGTCGTTGTAGTAGTACTCGAGGCCCGAGACGCCCTCGCCGTCGGTGTTGACGTAGCCCAGGATCTGCGCGCCCACGTTGTCGTAGGGGTAGACGCGCTTGGTGTCCGAGAGGAAGTAGATGCCGGAGAGGCCCTGGTCGTCGAGGGCCTCGGAGAGCGCGTCCGCCACGTCCTGGTCCACCTGGCGCTGCATGTAGACGAAGGTGGACGAGCTGTTCTCGGAGATGAGCTCCTCGTAGTCCGCCTCGTCGCCGTCGAGGTAGTCGGCGAGGACGGCGGCCACGGCCGAGGCGTCCTCGATTACCGAGGGGTTGGCGTAGACGGTCTCGCACTCCTCGCTCAGGGCGAGGATGTTGCCGTTGCGGTCGTAGATGGTGCCGCGCTTGGCGTGCAGGGTGACGGAGTTGGTTCGCTGGGCCTCTGCCTGGGCGGAGAGGCTGTCCGCCTCCACGATCTGGAGCCAGCCCAGGCGCGCGGCCACGATGCCAAAGAGGCCGAGGAAGAGACGGCGCGTGAGCTTGAGCCCCCCGTCGAAGGCCCCGCCGCCCGAGCCGCCGGCGCGGGCGCGCGCACGCGCACGAGAGGCCTCGTCATACGAGGCCTCCTGATTGCTCCGCCGAGGGGAGCGTCTTCTCTGTCTGCCGTCTCTGCTCACGAGAGACCAGTCTAGTCCATGTCGCCCTGCTCGCCCGCGTCCTCGGAGGTCTGCGCAGCTTCCCCATCGGCCTCGGAGGAGGCGTCATCGGAGGTGGCGTCGACGTCCGTGGAGTCGGCCTCGTCGGTGGCGTCGGAGCCCACGGTGATGCTCACGTAGTCCGTG
>CAZCTE010000002.1:0-5321 GCA_964501395.1 uncultured Atopobium sp. | reverse complement strand
ATGCTCACGTAGTCCGTGGGGAGGACCATCCCGTAGTTCTGGGTGGCGATGCGGCTGATGCGGGCGTTGCTCGAGAGGACCGAGCGCTCGATGCTGAGTTCGGAGGCGAGGTCCTCGGCCTCTGAGATCTCCGTCGAGAGCGTCGCGTTGTCCTGGAGGAGGGTGACGGTCTGGGCGGTGATGGCCACGCGGGCAACGCCCAGGGCCACGAAGAGCGCCGCCGCGAGAAGGACCGTCCGCACGCGCGCGACGAACTGGGGAGAGACCCCCTGCCGGGCGCGGGCGTCGAGCCCTCCGCCCGAGACGACCTCGAAGGAGGGTGCCTCCCGCAGCGGCTGGCGCTCGAAGGAGCGCTCGGCCACGTCAAAGCTGTATGCCTCAGATCCTTGGTACCTCATGCCGGGTCCTTGTCGTCCGCGCGGCGCAGGGCCGCTGTGTTCGCATGTCTAAGCAGGTACGCTGGGAACTTGAGGGTTGTACTTGAGACTTCCTCGAGAGTTTGTTGAGCGACCTTGAGAGTGCCTTGAGAGTTTGGTTCGTACTGCGTTCTTGTGTGTTGGTGGTGCGTTTGAGCTGCGTTTCTGGTGCGTTGGTGGTGCGTTGGCCGTGCTATGTAGACGGCTTGCGCCGGCTACGTCCTGTCTGCCCCACCCGTGACGTCGAGCTTGACCGCCACGCGCATGAGGGCGCTTCGCGACCGCGGGTTGGCCGCGACCTCCTCGTCAGAGGCGACGAGGGGCTTCCTCGTCCTGACCTCGACTATCGGCACGTTGCCGCACACGCACACCGGGAGGTCCGGCGGGCAGGTGCACCCCTGCGAGAGTTCCGAGAAGACGTGCTTCACAATCCGGTCCTCGAGCGAGTGGTAGGAGATGACGCAGATCCTGCCGCCGGGGTTGGCCCAGCGAACCGCCGCCCTGAGGCCGCGGTCCAAAACGTCGAGCTCGTGGTTCACCTCGATGCGGAGGGCCTGGAAGGTGCGCCGGGCGGGATGGCCGCCCGACCTTCTTGCCGCCGCGGGAATGGCCTCCTTGATGACGTCCACGAGCTGGAACGTGGTCGTAATGGGGGCCTTGGCGCGACGCTCGACGATGCGGCGGGCAATGCGCGAGGCAAAGCGCTCGTCGCCGAAGACACGCAGGATTCGGGTGAGGTCGGCTTCGGAATAGGAGTTGATGACCTCGGCTGCGGTGAGAGTGTTGTTCCCCGAATTCATGCGCATGTCCAAGGGCGCGTCCTCGTGGTACGAGAAGCCGCGCTCAGGGATGTCAAGCTGAGGAGACGAGACCCCCAGGTCAAAGAGGAAGCAGTCCACGCCGGGGACCTCGGCCTCGACGAGCAGGTCGTCAAGGTCGCCGAAGTTTCCCCTGAGCAGGTGGACGTCGGCCTCCGGAACCTCGCTCGCAAGGCGCTGGGACGCGGCGTCGAGGGCCATCTCGTCCTGGTCTATCCCCAGGGAGAGGCCATCGGGCGCCACGCGCCTCGCGAGCTCCACCGAGTGCCCGGCCCCGCCGAGGGTGCAGTCGCAGACCACCTCGCCCGGCTGCGGGTCGAGCTCGGCGAGGACCTCGCTGAGCATCACAGGCACGTGCCGATATTCGCTTGTCAAGACCTTCACCCCCTACTCGCCGTAGAGCAGCGAGTCGATGTTCGCCTCGAAGGCGACCTGGCTGGCGTTCCACTTCTCGGCGTTCCACACCTCGAAGTGGTCCTCCTGGCCCGTGACCACGACGTCGGACGTGAGGCCCAGGCGCTCGCGGGTCCCGGGACGGGTCACGTCGAGCTTGCCCAGGGCAAGGCGCCCGGCGCTGTCAAGGTCCACCTTCGTGACGGCGCCCAGGATGCCCCGCTTGAGCTCGGCGTCGCTTTGCCTACGCGGGTTGAAGACCTCGTCGCCGTGGTCAAAGAGGTTGTTCAGCCACGTCTTGAAGCCCTCGAGGGTGAAGCCGTTCACGTGCCCCTGGAACGGAACGAGGACGATCGTCTTGCTGGCGCCCTCCGGCACGAGCTGCCGGCGGAAGTCCGAAGGAAGCGTGACACGGGCCTTGGCGTCGACGCTCATGGGATACGATCCCATGAGGAACATCTCGGCCTCCGCCATGTCGCCTCCCCTCAAGACGAGAACCCCGCCCCCTTCGGAGCGTGCGAACACTATACGCCAACGCGACACCTCCCGACACCAAAAAACACATTGACCCACGCGTTGGTCCGATTTTGGGCGCAAGCGGAGATGAGGCAGCGAGATGCGCCGACGTGGCCCCCAGATGTTGTGTGCTTCAGGCTTCTGAGGCACAAGCCGGGGAGGCGTGTTCGGAGGGCTCACCGAAAGAATTGTGGTGGTGCGGTGAATCCGCAGCTCAGGGGCTCGACAGGGTGAGAAGGCCGGTGTTTTCGCAGCTCAGATGGGGTGTTGTTGGGCTCACGGCGCCGGTGTGGCACCGTCCCATGGCCGGTGTCGGCCCGTCCCAACCGCGGGTGTCGCCCCGTCCCAGAATCCGGTGTGGCCTCGTTCCACACGCGGGTGTGGCGCCATCCCAAGAGATTGGTGGGACGCCATCCCAGACTCCTCGAAACACGCAGTGAACCCCGGGGGGCGGCGCCTCTCACTCCCCCGCGTGCGCGCGGGGGTGCGCGGCAAGATACACGCGGCGGATGTGGCTGCGGTCCACGTGGGTGTAGAGCTGGGTGGTGGCTATGTTGGCGTGGCCGAGAAGCTCCTGCACCACGCGGAGGTCGGCCCCGCCCTCGAGGAGGTGCGTGGCAAAGCTGTGCCGGAGGGTGTGGGGGTGCAGCCCCGTGATGCCCGCCACCCGGCCGTAGCGCTCCACGATGGCGTGGACGGACTGCCGCGAGAGCCGCCCCCCGCGCACGTTGAGGAAGACGGCGTCGGTTGGGCGGCGGCCCACGAGCGCGCCGCGTCCCCGCTCGAGGTAGGCGCCGAGCGCCCGCTCGGCAGCGCCGAGCACGGGCACCACGCGCTCCTTCTCGCCCTTGCCAAAGACGCGCAGAAGGCCGTCGTCAGGCAGCACCGCCCGCAGGTCGAGCCCGCAGAGCTCGCTCGCGCGCAGGCCGCAGCCGTAGAGGACCTCTAGGATCGCGTGGTCCCGCAGGCCCGCGGGCGTCTGGGGGAAGGGCTGGTCGAGCAGGCGGGCGGCGTCCTCCACGGAGATGACGTCCGGAAGGCGGGCGGGCTTGGCCGGGAGCGGCAGGTCCGAGGTTGGATACGCGCGACAGAGGTCCTCGGAGACCATGAAGCGGTGGAAGCCCTTGATCGCGGAGACGGCACGCTCCACCGAGGCCGGGGCCAGCCCCGCCTCGGTGAGCTCGGAGACGTGGTCCTCCACCAGCCCGCGGGTCACGTCCTCGGGGTCCGTGACGCCGCGCTCGGCCAGCCAGGCCAGGTAGCGGCGGAGGTCACGCCCGTAGGCCGCGACCGTGTTGCGGGAGCTGCCCCGCTCCACGGAGAGGTGGTCCAGGTACTCCGCGAGCGCGCCCTCGAGGTCCATCGGCTCCCCGCCGCCCCTCTCGGCCCTACTCGACCTCGAGCGGCTGGACGTCGTGGCGGTCGCGGCCCTCGTGCCGCGCGATGGCCGCGCGCACGAACTCGCGGAAGAGCGGCGCCGGGCGGTCCGGGCGGCTCTTGAACTCGGGGTGGGCCTGGCTCGCCACGAACCAGGGGTGCACGTCCTCGGGCAGCTCAACCATCTCAACGAGGCGCTCGTCCGGTGAGAGGCCCGAGATCTTGAGCCCGGCCTCGGTCAGGCGGTCGCGGTAGGCGTTGTTGACCTCGTAGCGGTGGCGGTGGCGCTCGTAGACGAGGGACTCGCCGTAGGCCTCCTCGGCGAGGGTGCCGGGAACCACATTGCAGAGGTAGGCGCCCAATCGCATGGTGCCGCCCTTCTCGGTGACGTCGGCCTGGTCGGGCATGATGTCAATCACCGGGTGCGCGCACTCGGGGTCGAACTCGTGGGAGCTCGCGCCCTCCAGGCCGCAGACGTCGCGCGCGAACTCGCAGACCGCGACCTGCAGGCCCAGGCAGACGCCCAGGTACGGGATGAGCTTGGTGCGGGCGTGGCGCACGGCGGAGACCTTGCCCTCGATGCCGCGCAGACCAAAACCGCCCGGCACGAGGATGCCGTCGGCGTCGCCCAGCTCCCGCTCGACGCTGCTCTCGTCGAGCGCCTCGCCGTCCACGAGCTGGATGTCCACGTGGCGGCCGAACATCACGCCGGAGTGGTGCAGGGCCTCGATGACGGAGAGGTAGGCGTCGGGCAGCTGGGTGTACTTGCCCACCACGCGGATCTTGGTGACGTCCTCGCGGGCGTTGGCGCCGTGCATGGCGCTCGTGAAGCCGTACCAGCCCTCCATGTGGCTCTCGCGCGGGTCCAGGCTCAGGCGCTCGCAGACCTTGAGGTCGAAGTTCTGGTCGGCGAGGTGGCGCGGCACGTCGTAGATGGACGGGCAGTCGGAGTTCTCAAAGACGCAGTCCGGGTCGACGTCGCAGAAGTTGGCGATCTTGGCGCGGATGGAGGCGTCGACCTCGTGGTCCGAGCGGCAGACGATGAAGTCGGGCGAGAGGCCCATCGAGCGCATCTCGCGCACGGAGTGCTGGGTGGGCTTGGTCTTGACCTCGTGGGCGGCGGCGATGTAGGGCACCAGGCTCACGTGGATGAGGCAGCAGTCGTCGTAGCCCTTCTCCTTGCGGAACTGGCGGATGGCCTCCACGAAGGCCTGGCCCTCGATGTCGCCGATGGTGCCGCCGAGCTCGGTGATGACCACGTCGGCCCCGGTCTGCTCCTCGATGCGGCGGAAGCGCTCCTTGATGGCGTCGGTGACGTGGGGAATCACCTGCACGGTGCCGCCGAGGAAGTCGCCCGCGCGCTCGCGGCTGATGAGGCTCTGGTAGATGGCGCCGGTGGTGAAGTTGGAGTTGCGCGTGAGGTTCTCGTCGATGAAGCGCTCGTAGTGGCCGAGGTCGAGGTCGGACTCGTAGCCGTCCTCGGTGACGAAGACCTCGCCGTGCTGGAACGGGCTCATGGTGCCCGGGTCCACGTTGAGGTAGGGGTCGGCCTTCTGCATCATGACGCGGTACCCGCGGGCCTTGAGGAGACGACCGAGCGAGGCGGCCGTAATGCCCTTGCCCAGGGACGAGACCACGCCGCCGGTAACGAAGATGTGCTTTGTCATGTGTGGGGCCTTCCCGTAGTAGGTGAGTCGATTCTACGGGTCTCCATGTTAGCGCGCGAGCGGGGCGGGCGGGCCGCCGCTCGCCGAAAGGACGCAAAGCGCCCAAGAGCGGCGGCCTCACGTGGGGCGAGAAG
>CAZCTE010000001.1:26717-38992 GCA_964501395.1 uncultured Atopobium sp. | reverse complement strand
CGCCCATGTCGAGGGCCTTCTGCTTGATCCAGGAGAGGTCCTTCTCGTCCTGGCCCACGTTGCCGCAGATGGCGATGACGTCGAGGTTCTTCTCGACCTGCAGCCACTTGACGATGACGGACGTGTCCAGGCCGCCGGAGTAGGCGAGGACTACCTTTTCCTTCTCTGCCATGATGTCCCTTTCCTCGGGTTGGTGCGCTTTGGCTACGCCTATCGTTACACAATAAAGCCCCGACGTCGCGGGGCGCAAGCGCGGGCTGGCCGGGAAGGCCGGGCCCGCGGAGTTTATGGAGCGAGAACCGCCTGGCGGGGCCGGCCCGGGCCCATGGGGCCAGGGCCGCCCGCACGCAGCTACTCCGCGGCGGCGAGGTGCTGCGTCTCCTCGATCTCCATGATCTGGTTCACGCGACGCTCGTGACGGCCGCCCTCGAACTCGGCGTCCATCCAGGCGTCGACGATCTGCTTGGCCACCTCCGGGCCCACCACGCGCGCGCCGAAGCAGATGACGTTCGTGTTGTTGTGGCGCTTGGAGAGCTCGGCCGAGTAGGGCTCAGAGCAGACGCAGGCGCGGATGCCGTGGACCTTGTTCGCGGCGAGGCTGATCCCCACCCCGGTTCCGCAGATGAGAATCCCGCCGTCGACCTCCTCGTCGGCGACGAGGCGGGCAACGCGGAAGCCGCTGATGGCGTAGTCGAAGCTCTCGGGGGAGTTGGTCCCCACGTCGACGAGCTCAACGTCGCCCCGCTCCTGGAGATGCTCGATGACCTCGGCCTTGATGGCGAGCGCCGAGTGATCGTTGCCTATTGCAAGACGCATCGCCCCTCCTTCCTCGTGGTTCCTCGTGTCGCTGGCCGCGCAGCTGGGTGGCACCCCGGCGGGACGGCGCTCGGCCGCCTCGTCGCGCGCCCTGCGGCGGAGGCGATGAGACGGCCGTTCAATCCTAATCGAACAGGGACGCGCGGACCAGGTTGGACGGGAGGGCCTGGTGGCCGGGCCGGGCTGTGCCGCGACCGGCGACCCGCCGGAGGCCCTACTTGCCGAGCAGGCCCTTCACGGCCGCAACGACGCCGGCGGCGTCGAGGCCGTACTTGTGGAGCAGGTCGACGGCGGGGCCGGACTCGCCGAAGACGTCGTTCACGCCGAGCTTGCGCAGGGGCACCGGGCTCTCGGCGAGCGCGGCGAGAACCGCGTCGCCCAGGCCGCCGATCACGGAGTGCTCCTCGGCGGTGACCACGTGGCCGGTCTTGGCGGCGCTCGCGCGCACGAGCTCCTCGTCGAGCGGCTTGATCGTGTGGATGTTGATCACCTCGGCGGAGATGCCCTCCCCGGCGAGCTCGTCCGCGGCGGCCAGCGCCTCGGCGACCATGAGGCCGCAGGCCACGATGGTGACGTCGGTGCCCTCACGGAGAAGGACGCCCTTGCCCAGCTGGAACTCGTAGGTCTCGGGGTCGTTGAACACCGGCACGGCGAGGCGGCCGAAGCGCATGTAGACGGGGCCGTCGGTCTCGTAGGCGGCGCGCACGGCGGCCTTGGCCTCGACGTCGTCCGCGGGGACCACGACGGTCATGCCGGGGATGGCGCGCATGAGGGCGATGTCCTCGTTGCACTGGTGGGTGGCGCCGTCCTCGCCAACGGAGATGCCGGCGTGCGTGGCGCCGATCTTGACGTTGAGGTGCGGGTAGCCGATGGAGTTGCGCACCTGCTCGAAGGCGCGGCCCGCGGCGAACATGGCAAAGGTGCTCGCAAACGCCACGTGGCCCGTGGCGGCG
The DNA here is from genome assembly GCA_964501395.1 of uncultured Atopobium sp. Classification (GTDB taxonomy): domain Bacteria; phylum Actinomycetota; class Coriobacteriia; order Coriobacteriales; family Atopobiaceae; genus Thermophilibacter. Next base: position 37,223 of record CAZCTE010000001.1, on the reverse strand, counting down.
ATGCCGGCGGCCACGCCCATCAGGTTCTGCTCGGCGATGCCCACGTCGAAGAAGCGGTCGGGGTAGGCGGCCTTGAACTTCCCGGTCTGGGTGGCGGCGGCGAGGTCGGCGTCGAGGACGACGAAGTCGTCGTGCTCCGCGCCCAGCTCCACGAGCGCCTCGCCGTAGCTCTGGCGCGTTGCGATCTTCTTGAGGTCAGCCATAGTTACGCCTCCTTAGAGAGCTCGGCCATGGCCTGCTCGAACTGCTCGTCGTCGGGTGCCTTGCCGTGCCAGCCCACCTGGTTCTCCATGTACGAGACGCCCTTGCCCTTGACGGTCTCGGCCACGATGCAGACGGGCGCGCCCTGGACCTCGCGGGCCGCGGCAAAGGCGGCGCGGACCTGCGCCATGTCGTTTCCGTCGGCGAGCTCGATCACGTGGAACTTGAAGGCGCGGAACTTGTCGGCGATGGGCATCGCGGAGTTGACCTCCTCGATGGTGCCGTCGATTTGGAGGCCGTTGTGGTCCACGATGACCACGAGGTTGTCGAGGCCCAGGTTGCCCGCGAGCATGGCGGCCTCCCAGACCTGGCCCTCCTCGATCTCGCCGTCGCCGAGCAGCGTGTAGACGCGGTAGGGCTCACCCCAGTGCCTGCCGGCGAGCGCCATGCCCACGGCGGTGGAGACGCCCTGGCCGAGCGAGCCGGTGGACATGTCCACGCCCGGCGTGTCGTTCATGTTGGGGTGGCCCTGCAGGTGGCTCCCGATGTGGCGCAGCGTCTCGAGGTCCCCCTTGGGGAAGAACCCGCGCTCGGCGAGCGTTGCGTAGAGGGCGGGGGCCGTGTGGCCCTTGGAGAGGACGAAGCGGTCGCGGTCGGCCTTCCTGGGGTCGGCCGGGTCGACGTTCATCTCCTCGAAGTACAGGTACGCCAGGATGTCGGCCACGGAGAGCGACCCGCCCGGGTGGCCGGACTTGGCGGCGTGGGTGCCCACGACGATGCCCTTGCGGATCTCGTTGGCCACCTCTCTGAGCTCGTCGTCGGTCATGTCTCAAATCTCCTTTCCTGGAGGGGCCGGCGCTTGGTCGGCCGGCCCCCTCAATCCCTCCTAGGCCTGCTCGGTGACCTTCTTCCAGTCGGCCTCGAAGCTGGCGAGGCCCTGGTCGGTGAGCGGGTGGCGCAGGCACTTCTTGAGCGCGCCGAAGGGCACGGTGGCGATGTCGGCGCCGAGCAGCGCCGCCTGCGTCACGTGGTGCGGGGTGCGCACGGAGGCGGTGATGATCTCCGGGCCGCCCTCCCCGTCCCAGTAGCCGTACGTGTAGTTCTTGACGGCCGTCACCATCTCGGCGAGGTGGTCGAGGCCCTCGTCGCCGATGTCGTCGAAGCGGCCCACGAAGGGCGAGATGTAGCGGGCGCCGGCGCGCGCCGCCATGAGGGCCTGCGGGGCCGAGAAGACGAGCGTCATGTTGACGCGGATCCCCTCGGAGGCCAGCTGGTGCGTGGCCGGCAGCGACGCCTCGCAGACGGGCAGCTTGACCACGATGTTGGGTGCCAGGGCCGCAAGGCGCCGACCCTCGGCCACCATCTCCTCGGTGGTGGCGGCGGTAGACTCGGCCGAGACGGGCAGCCCCTCGCAGATCTCGCAGATCTTGACCATGTGCGGCTCGAAGTCCGCGAGCTTGCCGCCGGTCCTGGCGTACAGGCTCGGGTTGGTGGTGACGCCGGAGAGGACCCCCCAGCTCGCCGCCTCGCGAATCTCGTCGAGGTCGGCCGTGTCGATGAAGAACTTCATGTGTTGCCCCCTTCGCTCGTCTCGCGGCGCCGCGGCGCCGCGCTTTCCAGTGTGTGTCGAGAAGAACGGCCGGCGGGATCCGCCGCCCTCCGGAAGGCACGGCCCGGCAGGAGCGGCCTGGTTCCAGAAACGGCCGGCAGGTACGGCCTAGTGCGCGCCCCCCTGCCCATAGTACGCATTGGGGCCGTGCTTGCGAAGATAGTGCTTGTCCTGGAGGTACTGCGGGGCGGACTCGACGTCCGGTCGCAGGGCCTCGGTGCGCGTGGCCATCTTGGCCACCTCCTCGAGCACCACCGCGTGGTAGACCGCCTGGGCGGCGTCCCTGCCCCAGGAGAAGGGGCCGTGGTTGCGCACGAGCACCGCGGGCACGGCCACCGGGTCGATGCCGCGCCCGGTGAAGCCCTCGTAGATCACCTTGCCGGTGTTGAGCTCGTAGGCCTCCTCGATCTCCTCCTCCGTGAGACCGCGCATGCAGGGCACGGGGCCGTAGAAGTAGTCGGCGTGGGTGGTGCCGTAGGCGGGCACGTCGCGGCCGGCCTGGGCCCAGGACACGGCCCAGGATGAGTGGGTGTGCACCACGCCGCCGATCCTGTCACCCCACCTCTGGTAGAGGTAGGCGTGGGTTGCGGTGTCCGAGGACGGGTTGAGGTCGCCCTCCACCACCCTACCGTCCAGGTCGCAGACCACCATGGACTCGGGCGTGAGGTCGTCGTAGTCCACGCCGGAGGGCTTGATCACAAAGAGGCCGCGCTCGCGGTCGAGCTCGGAGGCGTTGCCCCAGGTGAAGACGACGAGCCCGTGCCTGGGCAGGTCCATGTTGGCCTCATAGACCTTCTCGCGGAGTTCCTTGAGCATCACGTGACGCTCCTTCCCGCCAGCGACCGCCGGCGACGGCCGGCGCACGCTGGCACCTATATCAGTGAGAAAAATTCCAGGGCGGTGGCCACGCCATCGTCGAGGACCCCGTCGGTGACGTGCCCGCCCAGCTGCCTAACGCGCTCGCGCACGTGCGGCTGCGCGTTGCCCATGGCCACGGCCACGTCGGCCGCCTCGAGCATGGGGAGGTCGTTCTCGGAGTCGCCGAAGGCGTAGGTCCGCGCGGGCGGCTCGGGCAGCGCCTCCACGTAGGCGCGCAGGCCCGCCCCCTTGTCGATCCCCTCGACCGTTGCCTCCGCCATGCCGTCCCCCAGGCGGTAGAGGACGAAGTTCTCCCGCAGGAAGTCGCTCGAGAGGTACGCGTCCAGGTGGTGGTCGAGAAACACGATCTTGGAGAAGCGCAGGTCGGGCCTGAGCTCCTCGACCTCGCGCGCCGTGCGCGCCTGGGCCGCCTCGGCAAAGAGGACCTCGCCGCGGTCGAAGGAGACGTTGAGGTCGGCGCTCTCTATGGTCATGGAGATGTTGAGCCGCTCCATCTCCTCTAGGGCGCCCCGCACGAGCTCCGCCGGAATGGCCGCGTCGCGCACCACGCGCCCGCCCGCCTCCACGCGCGCGCCGTCCATGAGCACATAGCCCGAGAAGGGCAGCGACGCCACCTCCGGAACGAGAAGCCCGCGCGGCCGGCCCGTGCAGAGGACGCAGGAGCCCCCGGCCGCCACGAAGCGCTCGAGGGCCGCCCGCACGCGGGGCGTGGGCACGCCGTTGAGGTGCTCGCGGTCGCGGTAGACGAGCGTCCCGTCTATGTCGAAGAACGCGACGACGCCGGCGGCGGACACGCTAGAGCCCCGCCCGCTCGAAGGCCGCGTCGATCTTGCCGCGGACGTAGCGCGCCGCCGCTGCGGTCTCCTCGCGCCAGTCCGGCGAGCCCACGTACCAGAACTCCGCCACGTAGCGGCGGACCCCCTGGGCCACCAGCTCGTCGAGGGCGCCCTCGTAGTCCGTGGTGCCCGTGCCAAAGGGGACCTCGCGGTACGCGCCGGCGACGGTCTCCTTGCAGTGGGCGGCGAGGATGTGGCCGCGGCCGGTGGCGATGTCCTCGGCCACGCCCTTTCCGTAGAGGAAGGAGGCGTTGGTGAGGTTGCCCATGTCGGGATAGACGCCCAGGTAGGGGCTGTCTATCTTCTTCACGTACGCCATTGCCTTCTCCACGGTGTCCATGAAGGGCGTCTCCATGGTCTCAAAGCCCAGGAGCACGCCCACGCGGGAGGCCATCTCCACGGCGCGCGCCAGGTTCTCCTCAAAGCGGGCGCGGGTGTCCTCGGTGCCCTCCTCGTAGTAGACGTCGTAGCCGGCGAGCTGGATGGTGCGCACGCCGAGGTCGCAGGCGAGGTCGAGGGCCTTCTTCATGATGTCGAGCGAGCGCGCCTCAACGGCCGGGTCGGTGGCTCCAAAGGGGTACTTGCGGTGGGCGGAGAGGCACATGGAGCGCACGCGCATGCCGGTGCTGTCCATGTTGCGAACGAGCTGCCTGCGCTCGGCGGGGGTCCACTCGAGACGGGCGAGACGGGCGTCGGACTCGTCGACGCTGATCTCCACGTAGTCGAAGCCGCCCTCGCGCGCCACGTCCAGGCGCTCGATCCAGGTAAGCTCGGCAGGAACGGCCTTCTCGTACATGCCGAGCAGGTACTTCTTAGACATCGTTCTCCTCTGCTGCGGTGTATTCGGTTTGGTGCGGGGATGTGGGGGGCCGCGGCGCAGCGGGGCCGGCGTGCGGCCGAGAAGCGCGGGCGGCGGGCCTGTGCGGCGGCACGGCAAGGCCGGCGCCCAGGGGCGCGGCCACCCGGATGCGCCCGCCTAGGCCGGCGCGCCGTCGCCGGGGCCTCCCCGCCAGCTGCGGGGAGGCCGGTCCGGGCGCGTGGAATCAGGCGCTAGAGCACGCTGCGGAACGGGACGTTGGGCTCCTCGTCGAAGCAGTCCTCGAAGCCGCGCTCGTAGACGAAGTACTTCTTGCCGGCCTCGTAGTCGGTCGGGAAGGTGTAGTGGCCGCCCACCTTCCAGTAGTAGGGCTTGAAGGTGTAGTTGAAGCGCTCCTTGCGCATGTTGTAGAGGACCTCGATCTCGCGCAGGTCGGCGTCGAAGTTGGTCCACACGTCCCAGTGGATGGGGATGACCACCTTGCACTGCAGGGCCTCGGCCATGCGGATGATGTCGGAGGCCTCCATCTTGTCCTGCATGCCCACGGGGTTGCAGCCGTAGGAGCCAAAGGCCACGTCAACGCCGCCGTACTCCTTGGCGATGTCCTTGCCGTGCTTGGCGAAGTAGATGGAGTAGTGGGAGTCGCCGCTGTGGTAGATGTTGCCGCCGGGCGTGCGCAGCAGGTAGTTGACGGCCTTCTCGTCCATGTCCATCGGGCACGTGCCCCAGAGGTCCTCGCGGTCGGGGCCGGTGGAGTCGGTGGTGGTGATGCAGGTGCGGTCAAAGGAGTCCATGGCGATGATCTCGATGTCGCCCACCTTGATCTTGTCGCCGGGGCGCACGGTGATGCAGCGGTCCTCGGGCACGCCCCACTTGAGCCAGAACTCGACGGACTTCTTGGGGCCGATGAACGGCACCGGGATCTCGTTGCCGTTCTCGTCGGTGGTGGTCATGCCCGACTGGATCACGTGGGCCGCGAACTCCTTGGACATGTGGTCCTGGTGGTAGTGGGTGGCCAGGACGGCGTCCACGTGCGAGATGGCAAAGGGGTCAAAGACGTAGGGGATGTTGCGCAGGTTGGGCTGCATCTTGCGGCAGCCGGCCATGTTGGCCATCTGGTGGCCCACGGCCATCTTGCCGTTGCCGTGGCTGCGCTTGCCGTTGCCGGTCCACAGGTCGATGGTGATGGCGGTGTTGCCCGGGGTCTTCATGTAGATGCCGGTGCAGCCGAGCCACCACATCTCAACGGTGCCGGGGGCCGGCTGGGCCGCCTCCATGTCCTCGTTGAGCCACGTGCCCCACTCGGGGAACGTGTTCATGATCCACTTCTCGCGGGTTACCTCGTCTATGGCGGACATGCGAACCTCCTTCTCGTGTCGGGGTGCTGTTGGGGATGCTGTTGGGGGTGCGGCGCGGGGCAGGTGCGGGGCCGCCGCGCCCGTCGGGGGCGGCGCGGACGCGCCGTCGTGTCTCGGGTCGGGCGCGGGGGCCGAGAAGCGCCCGGCGCCCAGGGCGGCCGGCCGGGGGACCGGCCGCCAGGGGACTACTCGCCGACCTCGTAGAGGGCGACCTCGTCGGTCTCGCGGTTGGCCGCGATCACGCGCGTGGCGTCGCCGTCCGTGAAGACCCAGCAGTTGGCCGGGCCGCGGTCGTGGTCGATCATCTCCAGCTCGTAGGAGCCGTCGACGCAGTGCACGCGGAAGAGGTCGCGCCCGCCCTTGCGGTTGCCGATGACCGCGCAGGGCTCGCCGCAGATCTCTCCGGACCAGATGGCGTGCAGGAAGTCGCGCTTCTCGGGGTCCTCCCAGACCTTGGCGTAGCTGTCCTCGGTCTCTCCCTCGTGCCAGACGGAGAGGGTGTCCCCGTGGAAGGCGGAGAGGGTGAGGATCTCGTCCTTGCCGTCGCCGTCGAAGTCGGCCACGCAAATGTCGCTCGTGGGCTGGACGATGAGGCAGCTCACGGACCAGGCGCCGTCGGCCGTAGCGGGCGGGGCGTAGCGGAAGACGCCGGCCGCCGTGGACACGAGCGCAAAGCTGCGGTCGGGGGCCACCCAGAAGCCGTGGTTCTGGAGCTGGCAGCCGGACAGCTCGGTGAGCTCCACCTGGTGCTCGGCGTCGTGCTCCTCGAGCGCGCCCGTGAGCGGCGCCGCGTACACGGCACCGGGCGTGAGCCAGTCGTTCTTGACCTCGCGGCAGGCGCCCTTGATGGTGCAGGCGATGAGCCAGAGCCGGCCGTCCGCGCCGGTGAGCAGGCCAAAGCGGTGGACGTAGGGCAGGTCGCAGAGCTTGGTGGAGCTCCAGGAGCCGTCGGCGTCGCGGGTGTGGCAGGCGATGTACGCCGTGTCCCCGCCGTAGTTGGGCGAGAAGAACTCGCAGGTGGCAAGCAGCTGGTCGTTGCGGCCGGGCACCTGGGCTATGGTCATGACGCCGCCGGGGCCCTCGGCCACGGTCTCCAGGGGCGTGCCGTCGAGCGCGAAGCGGCGGATGGGGCCGTCCTTCTCCACGCCCACGACGAAGCTCCTGGCGTCCGCGCCGTCGAACATGCCGATGGCGTAGGCCTTGGGCATGCTCGCTATGACCTTCTTGGAGTAGCGCATCCGGGCCGTCCCTAGGCCTTGAACTTCTCGGCGGCGCCGGTGGAGACGAGGGCGTCCTCCATCTCCTTGTCGGACAGGACGTTGCGCAGGCCGATGACGGTCACGCCGGCCTTCTCGGCGTCCTCGTACATGTTCTTGAAGTTGGCCGGGGCAAAGACGATGTCGTACTGGCGCGCGGAGGAGACGCCCTCGGAGAGCGCGCAGTGGTGGATCTCGGTGACGCCCATGCCGAGCTTCTTGGTCACGCGCTCGGCGGTCATCTTCATCATGAGGGAGGTGCCGGCACCGTTGGCGCACGCGACGAGAATCTTGCAGTTCATGGTTGCTCCTTTCCTTGCGGCCGGGGCCCGGTGCCCCGGCCGGTTGCTGTGCTCGCTGCGGCCGTGAGGCCGTCGCGGGTGGAACTACGGGCTTGCTAGGGGTGACGTGCAGGGTGGTCCGTGCGGATGGCACTCCGCGCGGGGCTACTTCTTCGCGGACTTCTCGGCCTGCTCGGCGCGGACCTTCTTGCACTGCTCCCAGTCCTCGACCTCCATGAAGTAGGTGTCCTTGTGGGCGCGGTACTGGAGCTGCGGGATCGCGACCAGGGCAACGACGCAGATGGCGATGCCGGCGTAGCCGAGGTACTTCATGATCACGGTCATGATGGGCCAGACGGTCGCCCAGTCGAACATGCCGAGGTAGCCGCCGTAGGCCGCCATACCCACCCAGCCGGCGATGAGCGCTGAGCCAAAGACCTGGATGAGGCCGGAGATGAAGGGCAGGACTATGCAGGCGCGCAGGCCGCCCTTGCTGTTGGCGTAGACGCCGATGGTGGCGTTGTCAAAGAACAGGGGCACGAAGCCGGCCATGACCACCACGGGGCTGCCGATGAGCAGCAGGACGGCGATGGCGAGGAACTGGCCGAGCGCGCCAAAGAGGAAGCCAATGGTCACGGCGTTGGGGGCGCCAAAGCCGTAGGTGACGGCGCAGTCGACGCCGGGCACGGAGCCCTTGAGGAGCTTGGAGGAGATGCCCTGGAAGGAGTTGGTGAGCTCGGTGACGAAGGTGCGGACTCCGAGCTGCAGGATCGAGAGGTAGACGGCGAACGAGAAGGCCGTGGTGAGGATGTACATCACGAAGCTCTCGTCAGCGTCCATGAAGCCCTCGGAGACGAGGAAGTCCTGCCCCAGGACGATGAGGATGATGCCGAAGAAGACGGTCATGAGGATGGCGGTGGCCACGAGGTTCTCGTTGAAGATCCTGAGGAAGCCCGGCAGCTTGATGTCGTCGACGTTCTTGGACTCCTTCTTGGAGTGCTTGTTCATCCATTCGGCGGCCTTGCTGGCGAGGTAGACGCCGAACATCTGCTGGTGGGCGATCGTGAGGCCGGCGCCGTCGGTGAGCTCCTGGGTGGGGCCGATGCAGAGGTTGGAGCCCACGGCCCAGTAGAGGCCGAGGAGCACCGTCATGATGGCGAGGACGGCCCAGTCGGCGTCACGCAGTGCGGGGAAGCAGAACAGGATGAGGAAGAACGCCGTGGAGGCCTGCTGCACCTGGACGTGGCCGGTGGTGAACAGGGCGCGGCACTTGGTCCACTTCTTGAGGGCCACGAGGATGATGTTGAACACGAAGGCAAAGAGCAGCAGGAACATCACGAGCGAGAAGGACTTGCCCGAGATGAAGCTCAGCGCCGAGTCGCTCACGTCGTCCATGGCCGCCTGGACGGCGTTCTGGCCAAAGTAGGGGTCGATGACCATGGCGGACAGGTTGAAGCGCTCCTCGAGGCCCACGATGATGGGGCGGAACGCCGAGGTCAGACCGCTGGAGCCAACCAGGAGGATCTGGTAGCCGATGACGGCCTTGATGAAGCCGGCGAGGATCTCGTACCACGGCTTCCTCAGCAGCGCGTAGCCCAGGACTACGATGACGCCGATGAAGTAGGCCGGCTGGGTCAGGATGTTGTCGGCAATCCATTCCCAGATACTCATAAGGATGTCCATGAGACTCCCTTCCTACGTAACAGGCCCCGGTTAGGCCTGATCCTTCTGAAGCTTGTCCTCGTCGACCAGGGCGTCGATCTCGAGGAGGTCCTCGGGCTTGGTGGCAGCCCTGAGCCTCTCGACCACCGCGTCGTCCGTGAGGATGGCGTAGAGGCGCTGCATGTTGGCGAAGTGCTCCTCCTGGTTGGTGGAGCAGAGCGTGAAGAAGATCTGGGCGTCCTTCTCGGGGTCCTTGCCCTCCTCGTCAAAGTGGACGACCTCGGAGCAGCGCATGAAGCCGATGGCGGTGCCGTGGCAGCCGGTTGCGTTCTCCGTGGAGTGCGGCATGGCCACGCCGGGGATCAGCACGATGTAGGGACCGTGCTTCTCCACGCAGGCGATGATCTCCTCGGCGTAGACGGGGTCGATGGTCCCGTCGGCCTCGAGCGGCTTGCAGCACTCACGGATGGAGTCGCGCCAGTCGTCGATGGGGCCATCGACGAAGGCGTAGTGCCCCTTCTCGTAGATTTCCCTGAGCAGCATTCGATACCTCTCCTCTCGTACGTGTCCCTTTCGTTCTTTTGAACGTTTTACAGAACGTTAGGAACGCTTTGGTGGGCTCATTATGATGGTTTTGAATTAAGTTCGGTTCGTTGTTGGTCGTTGCTGGTGCGAACGGTACGAATTCTGCCGCAAGCGGTCCGTTTATTCAATCATAATGTTCAAGAAACATGCACCAATCTCGATGCGTATACTAATAGCAATCAAAACGCTCAACTTTGCATGGGGAGCGCGATGCGACCGGACGTGGCTGGGCGCAGGGGCCGACCGCACGATCGAGGTGGAAACATGGGCGAGAAGAGGTGCAGGCCGTTCGTCGAACGGCGCAGGCAGGACATCGTGAGCATCCTCTCCCAGGAGGGCCGCGCCAGCGTCGCCGACCTCGCCGAGCGGCTCGGGACCTCCCCCCTCACCATCAGGAGGGACCTCACCTCGCTCGAGGAGCAGGGCATCGTGGGGAGAAGGTACGGGGAGGCCGTGTTCCTCGAGAGCGCCGAGTCTGGCGCGACCGGCGAGCTCTTTGAGCGCGAGAAGAACGCCATCGCCCAGGCCGCGGCCGCGCTCGTTGAAGACAACGAGCTGCTCTTCATCAACACCAGCTCGACGGCGCTCGCCATCCTCCCCCACATCAGGGCCACGGGCGTCACGGTGGTCACCAACAGCTCCAACGCGCAGAAGCTCCCCGCGCCGCCCAACGGGATGATCCTCCTCACCGGGGGCGAGGTGCGCCCGCCGCGCGGCGTCCTCTCCGGCGAGTTCGCGCTCGCCAACGTGAGGAGCGTGTCCGCCACCACCTGCTTCGTGGGCTGCGCCGGAATCTCCACGGTCACGGGCATCACCTCCACCACGCAGCAGGAGGCCACGGTGAACTCCCTCATGGTCGAGCGGTCGGACCGCATGGTGCTTCTCGCCGACTCGAGCAAGCTGGGCATCGCGGCGGGGTTCACCTACACCGGCCTCGACGGGGTGAACCTCCTCATCACCGACACCGGCGCCACGGACGAGGACGTGGAGATCCTCAAGGAGGCCGGCATCCACGAGATCCG
>CAZCTE010000001.1:22812-26617 GCA_964501395.1 uncultured Atopobium sp. | reverse complement strand
CAGCTCATGGTGTGAGGCACGCTACTCCCAGGCCCACTGACCGTTGACGAAGACGGGGGTCTCGGCCCCGTCCTCGGAGATGCCGTAGACGTTGAGGTCGTCGGCCCCGATCATGAAGTCCACGTGCGTGGTGCTCTGGTTGACGCCGCGCGCGAGGAGCTCCTCCTTCCCGAGGCTGCCGCCGCCCTCCAGACACTCCGGGAACCCCATGCCCAGGGCGAGGTGACAGCTCGCATTCTCGTCGTAGAGCGTGTCGAAGAAGAGGGTCTCGCTCTGCCGGATGGGCGTGTTCTTGGAAACGAGGGCGACCTCGCCCAGGCGGTGCGAGCCCTCGTCCGTCTCGATGACGTGGCTGAGAAGGTCATAGCCCTGCTCTGCCCCGAAGTCCACGACCCGGCCGCCCTCGAAGCGCAGCCAGAAGCCGCGCACGACCTGGCCGGACAGCACGAGCGGGAGCACCGAGTGGACCACGCCATTGGCTCGCATGCGGTCGGGGGAGGTGAAGACCTCCTCGGTGGGGATGTTGGGGAAGAAGGTCACGCCGCCGCGGGTGCGACCGGCGCCGCCCTCCCACACGTGCCCCGCGGGAAGCCCCACCACGAGGTCCGTCCCGTTGGAGGACTCGTAGCGCAGGGCGTCGAAGCGGTGCGAGTTGAGGAAGCGCTTGGTCTTCTCGAAGGAGGCGTTGTGGGTCTCCCACGAGCTGCCGGGGTCCGCCCCGTCCGCGCGCGCCACCTCGAGGATGAGCACCCACAGGCGGTAGAGCGCCTCGGCGGACGAGAGGTCCGGGAACACCTCGCGCGCCCAGGCCTCAACGGGCACGCCGGCGATGCACCAGGCGTTGTGGCCGAAGTCCATGCCGTCGCGGAAGGCCCGGCACTGGGTGTTTCTCGCCTTGGCGGCCGCGACGGGCTTTGCGGGGTCGATCCCCCTGAGGTACCACGGGTCAGAGCCCTCGAGGAAGAGGAAGGCAGCGCCCGCCTCGGCGAGCGAGTTGAGCTGCTCGACCTTCCACGAGGGCGTCACCTCGAAGTAGCTGAGCTCGCAGTTCTCGTACTCGAGGCGGGTGGTCTCGTCGTCGCGCCAGATGAGCGTCACGTGACTGGCACCCGCCCGGTAGGCGCAGCGCGTCACGCGGCGCGCAAAGTCGGCCGCCTCCACGGGAGCCTGGATGACGAGCTCCTGCCCCTCCTGGAGCGACACCCCCTTGCGCACGAGGAGATTGGCGTAGAGGTCTATCTGGTCGCTGAGGGCCTCTGTCGCGAGACGGCACTCCGCGTCCGTCATGGGGAGAGCAGCCACGGCGCTCCTTTCGTGATCCTGGCTTCGACGCCACGGGGGCGTCACATGGAAAGGGCCCCTTTCGGGGCCCTGACACGTCCTGGAGCGGGCAACGGGACTCGAACCCGCGAATGTCAGCTTGGGAAGCTGATGCCTTACCACTTGGCGATGCCCGCGTGCGTCTTTGCCGGAGGGCCGACGCAGGGGACAGTATACCGTCCCCGCTTTCCCGGGACAAGGCGCCGTCGCAGAGTCGCTATAATCACCATGTCACGTACCGGGCCCTCAGCGGGCCGTGAGCACGAGGAGGACTTGCATGACGGCGGGACGCGTCGCGCGCTGTGGGGTCTCGGTGGCGCTGCTGGCCGTCTCGGCCTGCGTGAGCATCCCCCTCGGCGCCGTTCCCTTCACCCTCCAGACCCTCGTCGTCTGCATGCTGCCGGTTGCCCTGGGCGGCCGCGACGCCGTCGTCGCGATTGCCGCGTACCTGCTGCTCGGCGTCTTGGGGCTGCCCGTGTTCTCCGGGTTCGGGGGCGGGCCGTCCCACGTGCTGGGCGCCACGGGCGGCTACCTCTGGGGCTTTCTCCTTGGGGCCGCCGTCGCCGGGGCCGTGGGGCGCATCACGGCCCTGCCGCAGGCGGCGAGGGACTACCTCGGGGCCGTCTGCTCGCTTCTCGTCATCTACGTCGTGGGGACCTGGCAGTTCTGCCTCGTCATGGGAACGACCCCGGCGGCGGCGCTGCTCACGGCCGTGGTGCCCTTCCTGGTGCCGGACGCGGCCAAGCTCGTCGTGGGGGTTGGCGTAGGCCGCAGGGTGCGCGCCGCGCGGGCCTTCGGCGCGGCAGCGTAAGCAAGGCACGAGACGGCGAGGGGCTACCGCCCGGCCGCCAGACGCTGGGCCCCTCATCGGGCAAGGAACCGGCCTATGGAGTTTTGAGGAGACGCCCCAATGCGGGTGCGCCGGCGCCTCTGCGTGTCCCAAATTCCCAGCCTGCGCAAACCGCGCCTCGGGACCTCGCCCCGTTCGATTGGCGTCCGCTTGTGGTGCGCCAAGCGTCAGATTCGAGGAAGCAGCTCTGAGTATCGTGTGCCTCCCACGGCTGGCGGGAGGTCAGGTGCCTCCCCACAAGGGACGGGAGGAATCCATGGAAGAGCGGCAACAGACGAGAAGGGCCTGGTCACCGGCTCTCGAACGCGGCGCGCGGGTCGATAGGACCCCAAGCTCGCCCCTCACGGGCGGGCGCGTCCCCCACGGAGGGACCCCCTCCGCGATGGGACACGCGGGAAGGGCCCAGGTTCTCGAGAGCTCCTGGGGCAAGAGATGACCCCTTGCGACGGAGCCGCGCGGAATCGGGTGCTACGAGCGCCTGATGGCCTCGGTCACCAGCTCGGTGACGAGCGCCGCCTGGTCGCCGCTCACGTTCTCCGGGACGTCCGCCTGGGTGTGCGAGAGCGCGGGAAGACCCGCGTCGTCAAGGCCCATGATCGTGACGGCGCGCAGGGAGGACCGCATGGCGGGATAGGCGTCCGTGGTGGTCCAGCCGTAGTCCCTCTGGCCCAGGTCCACGTGGAAGTCGCGGGCGACGCCGGTGAGGATCCTGCCGAGGCGGCGGTCGGCGCGGCGCTTCACCTCGCGGCCCTCGTGAGTGAGGAGGGTGAGGTCGCCCGCGCCGACGCAGTCGAGGTTGATGACAAAGGCGCCGCGGATCTCGCTGCGATGCCGCGCGAGGAACGAGCGCATGCCGGCGTGGTCGAGCGAGGAGCCGCCCAGGGCCACGAACCAGATGTCGTGGGCGACGAGGTCGTCGTCCCCGAGGCGCAGGACCGCCTCGCGCAGCTCCTCCTCGGTCGGCACGCCCTCCTCGTCCCCCACGAGGCGAAGGTCGCTGCGCGCGGCCGCACCGCCGCGCCAGGTGCCGTTGTCGTCCTCGTAGTCGGAGTCGAACTCGCCGGAGGCGTCCCCCCTGCCGGAGAAGGCCCCCTTCAGCTTGCTCATGAACCCGCCGCCGGACGCCTTGCGGCCCTTGCGGTGGTCGGAGGAGAGCGTCTCTACCGGCTGGGATCCGTTGCTGATGACGCCGATGGTCTCGGACGCGGCGGGCTGCGCGGCCTCAGCCTGCTCGAAGCGGGACTCAGCAGCGGGGGCTGCGGGCATGGCCAGGGGCGTCTCGGGCTCGGTCGCGGGAGCGCCGTCCTCGATCGCGGGCAGGTTCAGAGGGGCGAGAGGGGCGGAGCTCTCCAGGGGGTCAAACGCGCTCTCGCGCGGGTCGGGCAGGTCGAAGAGAGCCACCCGGCGGGCGACGTCGGAGAAGTTCGGGCGGTAGGTGGACGTCCCCCACTCGGAGTCCCCGGGCGTCGCGGTGCCGCCGCTCACGGAGGCGGTCTTGTCCGCGTCCAGGGACCCGTCCTCGGCGGTGGGAACGCGCGAGCCGGACATCAGGTCCTCGGTTGTGGAGCCCGCGTCGACGGAGGCGTACACCATGCGGAGAAGCCCGTCCTCCTCGCTCTCCTCGGCCGCAGGGGC
>CAZCTE010000001.1:11384-22712 GCA_964501395.1 uncultured Atopobium sp. | reverse complement strand
CTCCTCGCTCTCCTCGGCCGCAGGGGCAGCGACGTCCGCGGAGGCGGGCTGGGGGTTGCCGCCCTGCTGGTCAGGCGCCTCCGCCGACGACGTGACCGCGGGCTCGGAAGCCGGCACCGCCTCGAAGGTATCGCCCTCGGGATTCAGAGCCCGCAGCGCGAGCGCAGGGGCCGTGGAGCCGGCCTCTTCCTCCTCGGGGGCAACAACGGGCTCAGTTGCCGCCGTGGGTTGGTCGGACGGGGTGTCGGGCTTCTCAAGGGGCGCCTGTACGGGCGTCCCATCCTGGCCGAGCGGCCGCGCGCCCGCGCCCTCGACCTCGCCCGCGCTCGACGAGCCGAGCAGCGCCCTCACGCGGTCCACGACGATGCCGGCGAGCTTCTTGATGCCCTCGACGATGCGGAGGAGGAGGCCCTTGACGCCGTCGAGCGCGCCTCCGAGCCGCTCCTCGTTCACGATGCTCCCGAGACCGCCCGCGGCGGCACCAAGGCTCGAGGAGCTGACCCTCGTGGGCTCGATCGGAAGGCTCGCCGCGCGGGGCGCGGCAGCCCCGGGCTCAGGCGCGGCGGGCGCGGGCCGGGGCTCCGGGACGTAGTACTCGATCTCGCAGGTCTCGGGAAGGATCTGGAGCGCCCGCAGGATCTCCTCCCCGTGACGGACGCCCACGACCCCAACGGACACGGGCTCCGCGGCCCCCTCGGGCTCGCTCTGGGCGACGTCGTCCCCGGCGGCCTCGTCCTGGGCCTGGGCGGCCACGGCGGCGGGGGCGTCCTCGCCCGTGGGGTCAACGAACGGCGGCTCGAAGGAGGCCGTCTCCGCGGCGGGCGCTGGGGCGGGCGCGGGAATCTCCGCCGTGGGAACCTCAAAGGCCCCGGTCTCGCGAGCCTCGAGGGCAGGGGTCTCCGACATCACGGCGGAGTCGGCGACCATCGGGAGCACCTCGGGGGCGGGAGCCTCCACGAGCCCTGCGGTTGTCACGGGCTCCGCGACGGGGGCGTCCGCCTCGCTCGCGGGAGCCTCGGCGGCAAACGCGGCCTCATCGACCTCGTCGAGGTCCTCGGCCTGCTGGGGCTCGCGCGATGCGGGCACGAGGCCGCTCGGGCGGACGTTCTCGAGCACGCCGAGGAGCGCCGCCACGCCGGCCTTGTTGTCGTTGGCCCCAAGCGTGCAGGAGGAGAAGCGCTCGTTGATGGCGCCAGCGGCCAGCACGAGGCCGGGGACGGAGACGAGGATGCCAAGGATCCACAGGGCGATGCGGGCCCCGCTCGGGACGAAGGAGAGGGCCTGGACGAGCGCGCAGGCCGCGGCCACGTAGGAGCAGGGCTCGGAGAGCGTGGCCAGGAGCGGGAGGTAGGGCGCTATGGGGGTGGAGTAGAGGAAGTTCTCGCGGGCGGTGTCGTAGTGGGCCACGACGACGATGCGGCGGCCGCCCTTGGTCACCTGCGGGCCGGTCGCGCGGTGGACCGAGACCACGTTCTGGCTGCGGGCCTTGGGGCCAAACGAGGGCGAGGGCTCCCTGCCAAGGGCCCTCAGGAGCGCCAGGATGGCCGGGATGGCCGCGAGGACGAAGCCCGCGAGCGCGAGCGGGAGAAGGCCGATGCCGGAGACCAGCACGCCGACGAACACGACGATGGAAAGGAGGGCGCCGCCCAGACCGGACAGCAGGGGCGCGTCGAACTCCTCGATGCTCGGCTCGACGTCGTGCTGGGACATGAGCTCGGCGATGGTCTCGGCAGCCTGCAGCTCCTCCTGGCTGTTGGCGGGTGCGATGTCGACTCTCTGGTTGAGGAAGTCGAGGTAATCGTGTGTCATTGCCATGATGGCGTCCTTTTGAAGCGTCTCGCGGGCGTTCGGTGTGTACGCATACAATCCAAAAGAGTATACGTCTTGTGCCTTTGTCTCAGGAAAAAGACGTAGATGCCCCGGCAGCTGGGGCGAGCGACACGAGGGAACGGACGCAACGAGGAAGGGGTGGGGCCGGTTCCATGCGAATGACGAAGGATGACGACAGGGCCCGCAGGATCTGCTCGCTCGCCCTCGCCTTCATGAACGCCGCCTCGCCCATCCCCTCCTCGGAGGTGGCGCGGCGCTTCTACCCAGAGCTCTCCCCGGACAGCTTTAGGAGGGCCTTCTCGAGGGACCGCGCGCTTCTGGCCTCGTGCGGCCTGCGCGTGTGCGAGGGGCCGCGCGGCGCCGAGGCGAGCTGGGTGGCCGACGAGGGGACCTCGTTCGCGGGCGAGCTCGCGCTCGAGCCCTCCGAGGCCGCCGCGCTCGAGATAGCCTGCCAGCCCCTGCTCGACGACCCCGAGTTCCCCCTCTCCGCCGACCTGCGCTTCGCGCTCGCCAAGCTCACGAGGACCTTCGCCTACCCCTCGGCCCTGCCCGCGCGCAAGCCAAGGGGGGAGTCCCGGTCGGAGGCGGCCGTGCGCGACGCCGTGGCGCGCGGCCGGGCGCTGCGCGTCACGTACACGAACGCCGCCGGCAGGACCGCGGACCGGAGGCTTGCCCCCTACGGCCTCTTTGGGCTGCGGGGGGTCACCTACCTCGTGGCGGCCCGGCTCGACGGCCCGGGGGACGCCTGCGACGACGACCCAAGGACCTACCGGGTGGACCGCATCTCCTCGGCCGAGGTCATGGAGGACGTGCGCGTCTGCATGCCCGCGGACTTCTCGCCCCGGGCGTGGCGGAAGCTGCCGTTCCAGGTGGGCAAGCCCGCCGGGACCGCCGCGTTCAGGGTCCCCGCGGGCAGGAAGGACGACCTGCGGCGCGCCGCCGCGGGTCGAGGCGAGCTCCTGGAGCGGGGCGGCGAACTCGTGTGGGAGGTCGAGTTCAGCGACGTCCGCGCGGCTGCAGCCTGGGCGGTGGCGCAAGGGATCGTGCCCCTCTCGCCGGGGCCGCTCGTCCGTGAGACGCGAAGCCTCCTGAAAGGGGCAACCCATGCCGCGTAGCCGACCAACCGCGGGCCGCCCCGGGGCGCTTTGGGAAGCCCGCGAGCTCGTGACCCTCGTCTCCAGCCTGAGTGAGGCGGGAGACGGCCTCTCCGTGGAGGCCATCTCGTCGAGGCTCGGCGTCACGCGGGACCGCGCGCGGAAGCTCCTCGCCCTCGTCATGAGCGCGAGCGCCGGTGACGCGGCCCTCCTTCCCCTCGTTGAGGACGGTCCCGAGGAGGTCTCCCTCGTGAGCGACGACGGGACGCGGGGCCGGGCCGTGCGGCTCACGCGGGCGGAGGCCGTCGCGCTCGCGGCGGCGCTCCAGAGGATAGGGATGGACGAGGACGACCCCACGAGACGGGCCGTCGAGCGGGCGCTCTTTGCCTCCCCCGTGGACGAGGGCGAGGTGAGGCGCCTGCTCGGCACGGAGGGCACGGCGGGAGGGGCCCTCTCGGCCTGCGCGACCGCCATCAACGAGCGCCGGGCCGTGACCTTCCTCTATCGCGGCGCCGCGGACGGCGAGGCGGCGAGAAGGACCGTGATGCCGCAGGGGCTGCGCAGCGAGGAGGGCACCTGGTACCTCGACGGATGGGACCTGGACCGCCGAGGAGAGAGAACCTTCCGCCTCGACCGCATGTCCGACGCGGAGCCCACGGACGCATCTCCCCTGGCCGCGGCGGGCGCACGCGAAGGCTCACCTTCCGACGTGGCCGCCCGCGAGGTGACCGTGACCTTCTCCGACGCTCGCTACCTCGCGATGCTCCCCTGGCACGCCCTCGCCGTGACGGAGCGACGCGACGACGGCACCGTGGTCGCGCGAATCCCCTACTACGGCGGAGACTGGTTAGTGCGCATGCTCGCCGCCTGCGGAGACACCGCCGTCACCGACGACGAGGCCCTAGCGAGCCAAGTGCGAGCCTACGCAAAGAATCTGCTAGCCATTCTCGACGAGCTGGACTCGGGGCACGAGTAAGGCACCACAGCCTGACCAGGCCGGGGAGCATGACCCCGCGCGAGTTCTTGCGCCAGCAAGCTGTCCGAGCACGGGGCCATGCTCCCCGGCCCTTCGAGCGCCGACCCCCTACTCGTGCCCCGCTCGCCACATCGTGATGAATTTCCCCACGTTGGAGGACTCGAGCCGCGTGACGCTCCTCGACGGCAGCGACTTCACGAACAGCGAGCCGTAGCGCTTGGTCGTAATCCGCGAGTCGGCGAGCACGAGCACGCCCGTGTCCGTGGACGAGCGGATGAGCCGCCCCGCCGCCTGCTTGACGGAGATGACGGCCTCCGGCAGGGAGTAGCGCCACCACGCCCGGTCCTCGCGGAGGTCCCGCTCGCGCACGAGGGGGTCGTTGGGACTCGCAAAGGGCAGCTTGGGTATGACCACGCACCGGAGCGTGTCACCGCCCGCGTCGAAGCCCTCCCAGAAGGAGCGCAGGGCCATGAGGGAGAGCTCGCGGTCCTCCACGAAGCGCTGCCGCAGCCGCCTCGGCGAGCTCCCGCGCTCCTGGCAGGCCACCTCCAGGCCCTCGGCGGCCAGGCGCGGGCGCAGCTCCTCGTAGACACGCTCCATGTCCCGCCGGTTGGTGAAGAGGGTGAGCACCGATCCGCCCATGGCCACGTGCACGTCAAAGAGCAGGTCCACGAGGGCGGGCAGGTAGGCGCGGTCGTTCGGTGCCGGCAGGTCGCGCGCCACGATGACGGACATGTGGGCGTCAAAGTCGAAGCTGGACTCCTGCCGCACGTCGCGATGCCGGCCGGGGCCGAGCACGTCGAGCCCCACCGCGTGGTCGAAGTGCGAGAAGTCGTCCCCCACCGCAATGGTGGCCGAGGTGAAGACCACGCTCTCCGTCTCGGAGAGCCAACGCTCGGCGAGGTCAGCGCCCACGTCGATCTTCTCGGCAACGAGCTTCTCCGAGGAGATCCTCCTGCGGGAGCGCGAGAGCTGCGCCGAGTACACGTACGAGCGGTCCGTGCCCGCGCAGACGAGGCGGATTCCGGCGAGAAGGTCGCGCAGGAAGCGCGTGGACTCCCCGAGGTCGCTCGCGAGCTGCGGGGCCTCCTGGGAGAGGGCCTCCCCGGCGTCGGCGAGCTGCCTCACGGCCTGGTCGAGCGCGTCCGCGGCGGCCTCCCCGGCCTCCGCGACCTCCCGCCACTCGGACGTGGAGCGCGCCTCGTCGCCCAGCCAGAGCGTGAAGGTGTCGTAGCCGCCGTCGCCCTTGCCCAGCACCGAGAGCTCGTGCACGGCCACAAAGAGGTCCGCGACGCAGGTGGCGGCGCGGGAGACGGTGGCCGACGCCTTGGCGAGAAGCCCCACGAGCAGGGTGGACCCGTCGAGCGGCGCCACCTGCGCCATGAGGCTGCGCAGGACGCCGGAGCTCGTGCCCCCCAGCAGCTCGAAGGCCGCGCGGGCCTCCTCGCCCGAGACCTCCACGGCCCACTGGCGGCGCGCCTCCGCCTCGAAGCCGTGGGCCTCGTCCACGACCCAGTGGCGGATGGGCGGTAGGATCCTGCCCTCGGCACCCACGTTGCACAGGAGCAGCGAGTGGTTGGTCACCACCACGTCCGCGCAGGCCGCGCGGCGGCGGGCGCCGTGGAGGAGGCACTCGTTGGGGAAGTAGGGACACCGCGAGCGAAGGCACTCTCCCGGCGTGGTGGTGAGCATCTGCCGGGGCACGTAGCGCCAGCGTATGCCCAGCGCGTCCACGTCGCCGTCCGGCGACTGGCAGGCGTAGGCGTAGGTCACCGCAATCGCCGTGAGCATGTCGCAGGCCACGGCGTTGTCCGAGCGGCCGTCGTGCGGGACGGCCGCCAGAGGCAGGTCCTCGAAGGCCGCGCGGTCAAGGCGATGCAGGCAGGGGTAGTGGTCGTAGCCCTTGAGGCTCGTGAACGCGAGGCCGCCCGGCAGCGCCGAGGCGAGCGCCGGCAGCTCGTGCGAGACCAGCTGGTCCGTGAGGGCGTTGGTCTTGGTGGCAACGCCCACGGTGACGCCGTTCCTCCGCGCAAAGAGCGCCTCGGGCAGCAGGTAGGCCAGGGACTTGCCCACGCCGGTCCCCGCCTCTATGGCGCGGTGGGTCGAGGTTGCCAGGGCCTCGGTGACCTCGCGCGCCATGGCAACCTGCTCGGGTCGGCTCTCCGCGCGCTCGTACATGCGCGACGCCACCCCGCCCGGGGCAAAGCCCGCCTCTACCTCCTCCAGGGAGGGCGCCGAGGTGGCGTCGAGCTCGGCGGCGTCCGCGCGCTGCTCGCCGTGGGCGTCCCGCACGAGCTCTGAGCGCAGGACCTTGAGCGAGAAGGGCTCGGCGGGCACGTCCCCCATGCCGGAGAGGTACGAGAAGATCGGCCGCAGCGGCCAGGTCACCTCGGGGTGCATGGCGGCAAGCTGGGCGAGAAGCCCCGAGGGGAGGTCGGAGAGGGCGGTGAGGAGGATCCTCCACATCTCGCAGAGCGCGTCCACGTCGTCGCCGGCGCGGTGCGTCACGGACGCGCAGCCGAAGGCGGCCGCCATGTCCGCGAGGCGGTGCGTGGAGAGGCGCGGCAGGGCCACCCGTGAGAGTGAGAGGGTGTCGATCCAGGTGTCCGAGACGCCGGCGCCTCCCGGGACGGCCTCGACGAAGGTCCTGTCGAAGGTTGCGTTGTGCGCGAGGACCGGCGCCCCGCCGACGAACTCGGCGAGCGCCGCCACGGCCTCCTTGGGCGAGGGGGCGTCCGCCACGTCGGCGTTGGTGATGCCGGTGAGGCGCTGGATCTCCGGCGGGACGGGGCCTGACGGGTGGACGAAGGTCTCGAAGCGCTCGACCACCTCCCTGCCCTCCAGCCGCGCGGCGGAGATCTCTATGAGGGCGCAGTCCTTGAAGGAGAGGCCCGTGGTCTCCGTGTCCAGGACCACCACGCCGTCCTCGAGCGGGCCGAAGTCGCGCCCGCGGGCGCGCGCGGCAAGGGTCAGGTAGCCCTCGCGGACCTCGTCGGGCGTGCCCGGCAGGATGAGGTCCGAGAGGGTCGTGGGCTCGGTTCGCTCCATGTCCTAGCCGCGCTTCTCGCTCGGCTCCAGGGCAAGCTCCACGAACCTCGCGCAGAGCTCGGGGAACTCGATCCCGCCGTGACGGGCGGAGTCCGGAAGGAGGCTCTCTGCCGTCATGCCGGGGATGGTGTTGGTCTCCAGGATGACCGGCTCGCCCTGGGCGGTGACGATGAAGTCGCTGCGGGAACAGCCGCGGCAGCCCAGGGCGCGGTGCGCGCGAACGGCCAGGTCCTGTGCCTTGGCGTAGACGCCGGGCTCCAGGCGCGCTGGGATGACGTGGTGCATGGCGGAGGGCTCGTACTTGACCTTGAGGTCGTAGAACTCCGCCCCCGTCACGATCTCAACCACGGGAAGCGCGCTCGGCTCGTCGTTGCCTATGACCGGCACGGTGATCTCGGTTCCCTCGACGCACTCCTCAACGAGCACGCGCGAGCCGCTAGCGCCCGCCCGGGCGATGGCGTCGTTCAGGGCCGAGGCCTCACGCACCTTGGTGACGCCGTACGAGGACCCGTTGGCCGCGGGCTTCACGAAGAGGGGAAGCCCCAGCTCGTGGGTGAGGTCCGCCGCCTCGGCACAGCTCAGCCGCGTACCGGAGGCGAGGTCCACCCCGCGCGGCGCGCGAATCCCGGCGGCGGCGTAGACCGCCTTGGATATCTCCTTCTCCGTGCCCACGGCAGACGCCGTCACGCCCGAGAAGCAGTACGGGATGTGGAGTATCTCGAGAAGGCCCTGGATGCAGCCGTCCTCGCCGTACCTGCCGTGGAGGGCGGGAAAGACCACGTCGTAGCCGCCGGAGATGAGCTTGACCACGAAGTCGCGCGCGGCGAGGTCGAGCAGGTCGACGCGGGCGAACCCGGCCTCCCTGAGCGCCGCCTGGCACTCGCGCGCGGAGGACAGGGAGATTTCGCGCTCGTCCGACCAGCCGCCGCACACGACGGCGACGCTCTTGCTCAGCAACTCTTCTCTGACCATCAAAGCTCCTCCTGCGGGACGGCCCCTACGCTAGACTCTTCCTCGGTGGTGTCCAAAAGAGGATACTCCACATGGCAGCACGCGAATCCGGGAGACGACATGGCATCTGACAGCACCGAGAGGCGCGACCTCCACACCCTCACGCACGGCGAGCTCAGGGAGCTGCTCAGCGGGCTCGGGCAGCCGGCCTTCCGCGTCAAGCAGGTCGAGGAGTGGGTGTGGGAGAAGAACGCGCAGTCCTTCGACGAGATGACCAACCTCCCCAAGTCCCTGCGCGAGGAGCTCGCCGCGCGCGTGACGCTCGGCGGGGTCGAGGAGGTGGCGCGCCAGGTCTCACTGGACGGCAGCCGCAAGTACCTCCTGCGCTACCCCGACGGCGTCTCCGTCGAGTGCGTGGGCATGCCCAGCGGCAACCGCCTCTCCGTCTGCGCCTCCACCCAGGCGGGCTGCGCCATGGGCTGCGCCTTCTGCGCCACGGGCGCGGCCGGCCTCACGCGCTCCCTCACGGAGTCCGAGATATACGAGCAGGTCATGCACGTGCGCGACGACTTCAACACGCGCGTCACGAGCGTGGTCCTCATGGGGCAGGGCGAGCCCTTCATGAACTACGACGCCACGCTCGGCGCGCTGAGGAGGCTCAACTCCCCCGAGGGGGCCGGCATCGGCGCGCGGCACCTCACGGTCTCCACCTGCGGCGTCATCCCGCAGATCATGAAGTTCGCCAACGAGCCCGAGCAGTTCACCCTCGCCATCTCGCTGCACTCCGCCGTCCAGAGGACGAGAAACGCCCTCATGCCGGGCGTGCGCAAGTACTCCCTCATCAACCTCTACAACGTCATGGGCGAGTACGTCCAGAAGACCGGCAGGCGGCCCACCTACGAGTACGCCCTCATCGCCGGCGTGAACGACTCGGACAACGAGCTCCAGGCCCTCTGCGACTTCTGCGAGGGCACGCTCGCGCACGTCAACCTCATCCAGCTCAACGAGGTCGAGGGGTCCAAGCTCCGCCCCTCGACGGACCTGCGCGCCCAGGACTTTGTCCGCAGGCTCGCCTCCGTGGGCGTGGAGGCCACCGTGAGAAACTCCCGCGGGTCGGACATCGACGCCGCCTGTGGCCAGCTCAGACAGCGCGTGGCGGGAACGCGGTAGCAGGGCACGAACCCCGGGCGCGGCTGCCAAGCCCGGGCCCGTTCGACATTGCATGCAGGGGTGGTCCCGTTACGACGAGGCCACCCCCACTTATATATACTTGTTCACGCGTTGCAATCGAACGTGTGTTCTATTCAGTGTTCTCAGTAGCCGAGAGCTTCCCACTGTGCGGCCGTGGCCCTCCGGTTGGGGAGGTTCTCCGGGTCTGTCACGTTCTCATTCATAGAGGAGACCAGGTCCTCGACCTTGTGGCAGGCATCCCTCACGCTACCCGCGGTCTTCCTTACGTTGGCCCGCGCCTCCTCTGAGAGAGCGCATCTATAGAGCACGGCTGCCGCAATCGCGAGTGATGCCCCCGCGACCACGCAAAAGGTAATTCTTCTCATCTAGGACCACGACCCCGGGCCGGCGAGAAGATCCACGATCCTGCCTAGCTCCTCCTCCGAGGAGAACTCAATCTCAACCTTGTTCTTCCCCCGCACGTTCTTGACTTTGACATTGGTGTCGAGCGCAAGCCTAATCTGCCGCGCGGCGCGCTTGAAATACTGTGGCTGCTGCGCGCGCTGACGAGGTTCCTCGTTCTTACTGACAGAAAACAACGGTGCAAGACTTTCTGTCTGCCGGACCGAGAGATGCTCGTTCACGACCTTCGTGGCAAGGGCGATTCTTCCCTCCTCGCCCGGCACCGCGAGAATGGCCCGCGCGTGACCGGCGGTGAGCTTGCCCTCCTCAAGAAGCTGCTGAACCTCCTCGGGGAGGTCGAGGAGTCTCAGGGTGTTCGTTATCGCCGAGCGGGACTTGGAGAGGGTCTTCGCAAGCTCCTCCTGGGTCAGACCCTTCTCGTCGATGAGCTGGCGGTAGCCCCGTGCCTCCTCCATGGGGGTGAGGTCCGACCTCTGAAGGTTCTCTATCAGTGCGAGCTCGAAGACGTCCTCATCGGAGATGTCCCGGATGATGACGGGGACCTCGGTGAGCCCTGCCGCCTTGGCCGCCTGGTAGCGACGCTCGCCGGCCACGATCTCGTAGCTTGTACCTATCTTGCGCACGAGAAGGGGCTGGAGAATTCCGTGTTGCTTGATGGAGTCCGAGAGCTCCGCGAGCTCCTCAGGCCTGAACTCCTTGCGCGGCTGACCCTTGTTGGGTCTGAGCTTCTCAATCGGAAGAATCGAGTCGGGTCGCATGCCCGCCGTTTCGGCGTCGGCCTCCCCAACAAGAAGTCCGAGGCCCTTTCCGAGCCCTGATTTCTTAGCCACGTGCAACGACCTCCTTTGCGAGCTTCGCGTACGCGAGCGCGCCCTTGCTTGAGCGTGCGTACAGGTTGATAGGCAGACCGTGGCTCGGTGACTCGGAGATCTTCACGTTTCTCGGGATGACCGTCTTGAAGACCTTGTTTCCAAAGTACTCTCGCACCTCCTCCACGACCTGCTTGGAAAGCGTCGTGCGGCTGTCGTACATCGTCATCACGACACCGAAGATCTCGAGGTCTGGGTTCATGCGCCTCTTGACCATCTGCATGGACTCGAGAAGCTTGGCAACCCCCTCGAGCGCGTAGTACTCGCACTGTATCGGGATTATGAGCGCGTTGGACGCTACGAGCGCGTTGATTGTCAGGAGTCCGAGCGAGGGAGGGCAGTCTATGAGGACATAGTCAAACTCGTCCTTGACCTTACCGATGACCTCCTTGAGCACGCATTCCCGCGCCATCTCGGACACGAGCTCTATTTCGGCCGTTGCGAGCTGTATCGTTGCCGGCACAATGTAGACCGACTCCTGACACGTGGGGAGAATCGCCTGTTCAATGGGATAGTCATGTAAGAGCACATCATAGATGTCGTGCTCGAGGCCTTCCTTCTCTACGCCAAACCCGCTTGTGGAGTTCCCCTGAGGGTCAAAGTCGATAACGAGAACCTTCTTCTTTCCCTCGCCGAGATACGCAGAGAGGTTCACGACGGTTGTCGACTTCCCAACACCACCCTTTTGGTTGATGACGGCTATGACCCTGCTCTCACGCTGCGGGAGACCTCGTTTGGCTTCTGTGTAGTCCATTTGTCCTCCGTATGTGTCTCTGAGGTCGTCACTCCTAGACATCATACGAGAACCTTAGTATTGGAACAGCGTCTTTCTTCTGTTTGGATTCACTTCGGCACTTGTTTCACGTGAAACGTTGCCATGTGGTGTTCTACCGCTCGAAATAGCCTCGTACCGTTGTTTGATGGTGCTGTCTCACGATTGCCCAGCACATGTTTCACGTGAAACTAC
>CAZCTE010000001.1:7399-11284 GCA_964501395.1 uncultured Atopobium sp. | reverse complement strand
GTTGTTTGATGGTGCTGTCTCACGATTGCCCAGCACATGTTTCACGTGAAACTACTTCCTGGAATCGGACAGCATTACAGTCCCAGAGGCTCCTTCTTTGCCAAGCCCGTTCTTCTCGGCAGTCGAATTTGCGCCTTAGAGGTCTTCTCGTAGATGAGAATCTCCCTATGGCCAAGATTGTCCGGAAGTTCGAAG
This sequence comes from uncultured Atopobium sp., assembly GCA_964501395.1. GTDB lineage: Bacteria > Actinomycetota > Coriobacteriia > Coriobacteriales > Atopobiaceae > Thermophilibacter. The sequence goes on along the minus strand of CAZCTE010000001.1, from coordinate 11,089 downwards.
GTTTCACGTGAAACAAAAGTCATGCCGCAGATACGAGCGGCTCGCTTGGAGGCCTCGATTTCCGCGTCAGAAGGACGACCCTTCTCGAGAACGAGTCGACCCCGCATCCTCAGAAGCGGGGAGGCGTATTCCACCAGAACATTGGCCTGGGCAACCGCTCTTGCAAAGACGAAGTCGTTCATTCTCATGGTTGAGGACGGGAGCTCCTCGACACGAGCGTGAAGGGCGGTCACGTTGTGCAGCCCAAGCTCCACAATGAACTCGTTGACAGCCTTGACCTTTTTGCCAACGGAATCAACAAGGAGTCCCTGAGCCCCCGTCATGATGCCAAGCGGTATACCCGGATACCCGGCCCCAGTTCCCAAGTCCACAAAGGACGACTCCTCGGACAGGACAACTCCTTCACACACAAGAGGCAACAACGAGTCCACGATATGAAGTCTCACAGCCTCCTCGGGCGAGGTGATGCGCGTGAGGTTCACGACCCTGTTCTTCTCGATGACCAAAAGGAGATGGCGGATAAGAAGCTCAGCCCGCCTCTCGTCACACGTAAGGTCATACCCAGCAAGACAGGCAATGAGCTCGGAGACGAGGTCTGTGATGTACCGTTCTTCCATCCGTCCTCCTGACAAAAACCTACGCACCGGAAGAAATTGTCACAGAAAAAGGGAGGATGCTCAACACATCCTCCCCTCGGCGTTTAGATAGAGACAGCTCTACACAGCTGTCACGACAACATGGCGTTCCGGCTCCTCACCCTCGGAGTGGGTGACCACGCCGTCGTCATCGAGCAGCGCGAGGTGCACGATCCTGCGCTCATAGGCGTTCATGGGAGAGAGGGCAACCGTGCCGTGACGCTTCTTGGCGCGCGCGGCGGAGGAGCGGGCCATGTCCTCGAGCTTGTGCCTGCGGCGGTTCTTGTACCCCTCGATGTCGACGACGATGGGATAGTAGAACTTGAGCCTGCTGCTCATGAGGGAGGTGAGAACCATCTGCAGCGCGTCGAGCGTCCTGCCGTGACGACCGATGAGCACGGCAAGATCCCCGCCGTTGACGTCGAGGATGAGCTCCCCCTCGTCGCCGTCATACTCGTCGATGGAGCTCGACGTCTCGCCGAACAGTCCGAGGATCTGCTTGAGATACTCGACGGCGAGGTCGGCGATCGTGTCCATCTCGTCATCAGTGAGCCGCTCACCGGCCTCGAAGCGCTCACGCATGGAAGAGAACTCGTCATCCTGCTCGGTGTCACCTGAGACGGTCTTCGGCTCAACCAGGACGTCTTCCTCCATGACAACCTCCCTAACCAACAGTTATTTAACTAATTACTAGAGTTTGCCACATGGCGCCGCGGAAGGCGTAAGCGTCCTAGCCCTTCTTGTGCGGGCGCTTCTTCTTCTCCTTGCGCACGACGTTGACCTCGACGGGCTGGCTCGCGGCCTCCGCCTCAGCCTCCGCCTTTGCCTTGGCCATGACGCGCTGGGTGATGAGCCGCTGCTGGACCACCTGCCAGAGGGACGAGGTCACATAGTAGAGCAGGGCACCCGCGTTGATGCTCCAGCCAATCCAGAACATCATGACCGCCATGACGACACCCATGATCAGCGACTGGCTACGCTGCTCCTCGGGCTGGTTGGAGACGTTGAGGACCATGGGCACGAAGGTGAGAACGCCAAAGAGGACGTCGATGATGATGTAGGGAAGGGCCGCAACCCAGCCGCTCGCCGAGAGAACGCCGGATACGGAGTCGGCGATGGACGGCAGGATGCTGAAGAAGCACGCGTCGTCCGGCACCTGGCGCACGACGGAGAAGAGTCCAAAGAAGACGGGCATCTGGAGAAGGACCGGCAGGCACCCGCCGAGCGGGTTGAAGTTCATCTTAGAGTAGACCTTGCGCAGCTCCTCCGCCTGCCGCTCCGGGTCGTCCGCGTAGCGCTCCTGGATTTCCTGAAGCTTGGGCTGCATCACCTGCATGCGCGCCGTCGACTTGGTCGAGTGGGCCATGAGCGGCGTGAGCAGGAGCCTGATGATGATCGTCAGGACGATGATGGCAAGGCCCCAGTCACCAACGAGCCCCTCGATGGCCTCGAGCACGTTCGTCAGAAAGCTAATGTACCAGTCCCACATGGTTCCTCCGCTCCGCCCCTCACGGGACGGGATCGTATCCTCCTGCGTGCAAGGGGTGACATCTCAGGATCCTGCGAACTGCCAGGGACGTGCCGCGAAGCACACCGTAGCGGTCAATCGCCGTGAGCGCGTACTGCGAGCAGGTCGGGATGTAGATGCAGCGGGCACCGAAGAGGGGCGAGATTCTTCTCTGGTAGAAGCGAATGGCCGCCATCGCCGCCCGTGAGGCGACGCCGCCGGCCATCTAGAGTCCCGCCCTGCCGAGGAGCCTCCTCAGCGAAGTTGCCACGAGCTCGGGCGAGCTGTCGTGCGTCTGTGACGTGGAGAACAGTATTATGTCGCAGCCCTCGACGGGAAGCGAGCACAGGCGCGCCGCCTCGCGGAGCACGCGCTTGCACCTGTTCCGAAAGACGGCGTTTCCCAGCCTCTTGGCCGCCACGAACGCAACCCTGCCTTCGGTTCCCTCGTGCGATGTCACACGAATGCGCAGGAGGGCATCGTTGTAGCGCCTCCCGCGCGAGAAGACCCTCTCAAAATCTCTCTTGGATTTGATGGTCTTCATGGGACCTTGCTAGACGGTGAGGCGCTTGCGACCCTTGGCGCGACGACGGGCCAGAACGGCGCGGCCGCCCTTGGTGGCCATGCGGGCGCGGAAGCCGTGGGTCTTGGCGCGCTTGCGCTTGTTGGGCTGATACGTACGCTTCATAGCTATTCCTCCCGGTTGGGTATGAACATCCTTTAGAGCCTAAGCTCAGAGATTGTAATCATCTCGCCGCTGACCTGTCAATTTCACTTCACATGAAACACCTCAAAATCAGCGCCACGGGCGGCCGCGGAAGATAAGCACAGGATGAAACCATTTGAATCCATCTTTGCAGAGCGATGAAACCTACCATCCGGATGCTATGATTTTCCAGCAGGATTTCGTGTGATGACGCAGTTTTCAACAGGTTTTTATCGCTTGTTGAAATCTTTCATTCGCAACGAATTCTCATTGAAAAGTTTTCTTCAAGTGTCAAGCGGATGTTGAAAGGGGGGAGCGGTGCCGAGGGACTTCTATCCCTTCGTCGAGGAGGGGACCGCCGACGGGCTGGTCGAGAACCGCGAGGGTCAGCTCACGGTGACCAACCCGGCACGAATCGCCGTCTACGACGACGCGGCCGCCGCTCCGCGCGTGGTGGTCGTCGAGCCCAAGGGGGTGCGCGAGTACCTCGAGGAGATCACCGCGACCGTGAGCTCTCTCTCCAAGGAGCAGGGAGGCACGATCCCCTTCATGGTCATCCGCGAGATCGTGGAGAACTTCGTGCACGCCTACTTCCAGGCCCCCACCATCAGCATCCTCGACGGTGGGAACACCATCCGCTTCTCCGACCAGGGGCCCGGCATTCGCGAGAAGGGCCGTGCCCTCCAGTACGGCACGTCCTCGGCCACGGAGGAGATGAAGCGCTACATACGCGGGGTGGGCAGCGGCCTTCCCTACGTGCAGCAGTACATGCGCGACAAGGGCGGCAGCCTCGAGATAGAGGACAACATCGCAGGCGGCACCATCGTGACCATTTCCACGAG
>CAZCTE010000001.1:0-7299 GCA_964501395.1 uncultured Atopobium sp. | reverse complement strand
CGGCGGCATACCAGGCCCCGTGGGGCCCCCAGCCGCACTACGGCTGGCCGGCGCAGGCCCAGCCCGCGACCACGGGATGGGGGCAGGCGGCGGCACAGCCGAGCTCGCCCGCACAGCCTTATCAGGCGCCGCAGCCAAGTGTGGCCGCGCCCGCGCAGCCCTACCAGGTGCCCGCATGGCCCGCCTCCCAGCAGCCGCCCGCCCAGCCGGTGGCCCCCGCGGTATCCCAGCAGCCCTCACCAGTCACGTTTCCCCAGGTGAGGCTCAGCGACCGGGGGAGGCAGGCGCTCGCGTACGCCCTCGAGCGCGGCTCCGTGGGCCCCACCGACCTCGTCCAGGCCCTCGGCTCGAGCGCGGCCACGTGGTCGCGCGAGCTCTCCGCCCTCGCCGCGCAGGGGGCCGTCATCAAATCGGGGCAGAAGTACCAGCCCACGGAGTTCGGCCGATCGCTCGAGGGCCTTCTCTGACCCCGAGTTATCAACAATTGCTATACTAGGGTCCGCTGTTTTCAACAATCATGACTGCGAGACCCATGGAACTCTCCTTCGAATCAGATGCCGAGGCCCTCTGGCAGGACACGCTCGACCTTCTCGCCACGCAGGCGAGGGTGCCGGAGTCCGTGCTCGCCATGCTCCGAAACTGCACCCCCAAGAGCATGGACGACGGGGTCATGCGGCTCGAGACGCCCATGCGGCTCGTGCTCAAGACCGTCTCCAAGAACGCCCCCGTGGTGGAGGAGTGCCTCACGCAGGCCGCCTTCCAGCCCATGAGGCTCGAGGTGAGCTTTGCCCCGGCCACCGGCTCCCCGGCTCGCCCGCAGGCCCCAACCTCCAGCATGTCCCGCGAGGAGGTGGCCGCGTGGACTGCCGAGACCACGGCGCCGGCCCCCGCGCCGGCACGTTCCGCGGCCCCGCGCAGCATCGCCGAGGACACCTGGGACGAGCGCCGCGCCGACGAGATCGACGAGGAGATGCGCCGCGCCCGCAGGAGCAACCCGCTCGTCGAGGAAATCTCCCCCGCGACCTCCAAGCTCACCTTCGAGCGCTTCGTCCGCGGCGAGGAGAACGACATCGCCTACCAGGCGGCGCTGCAGGTCGCCAACGGCATGAACGGCACGTACAACCCGCTCTTCATCTACGGGAAGAGCGGCCTGGGCAAGACCCACCTCCTGCGCGCGATCCAGAACTACGTGACCCGCGCCGACCCCTCGCGCCTCTGCGTCTACCGCGACGCGTCGACCTTCATAACCGAGTACACCGACGCCATGCGCCAGTCCGAGCGCTCGGCGGCCTCGGTCCTGCGCCAGAACTACGCGACCATAGACATCCTCATCATCGACGACGTCCAAAAGCTCGCCGGCAAGGCCGGCACCGTGAGCTTCTTCTTCGACACCTTCAACGAGCTCATCAGCAACGGCAAGCAGATCGTGCTCGCGGCCGACCGCACCCCCGCCCAGCTGGGCATGGGCAAGGACGGCTTCGACGAGCGCGTTACGAGCCGCCTGGGCTCGGGCTTCACCACGCCGATCCAGGTGCCGAGCTACGAGCTCAAGCTGCGCCTCATCGAGACCTTCTGCGAGCGCATGCGGGAGGACGCCGCGCGGGAGAACGTGCCCTCGCTCACCGGCACCATCCCGCCCGAGGCCATGAGCTACATGGCCGAGCTCGCCGGGACCAACATCCGCGTGATCGAGGGCTACTGCCAGAGGTGCCTCTTCGCGGCGACCTCGGCCGAGGCGCGGGGCGCGGAGCTCTCCCGCGAGGAGATAGCCTCGCTCGCGCGCGAGTGCTGGCCGAGCGCCGCGCAGTCGGTCTCCATAGAGGACGTGCAGAAGGCCGTCGAGAAGTACTACGACATCGACCACGAGAGCCTCGTGGGGGGCAAGCGCAACAAGGGCGTCATGGAGGCGCGCCACGTGGCCATCTGGCTCTCCCGCGAGCTCTGCGACCGCACCCTCGCCGACATCGGGCAGCACTTCGGCGGCCGCAGCCACGCCACCGTCATGCACAGCATCAGCGTGGTGGACGGGGCAAAGCGCGACGACAAGGTCTTCTACGACCGCCTCATGCAGATCAGGGACTCGATAACGGGGAACTCGTGACCGCGGGCGTGTAGAGAACGCTGTCGACAGCGTGTTGGAGCGCGGGGAAAACCCGCCCGGGAGTGTAGAGAAGGTTTTCGACAGGTTCGGAGGTGTCGACGGATGTTGAGCGGGCGGACGCCCTGAGAGAAGAACCACGGCGCTTCCCACCTCGCGGTTCTCGGGTTGTTAGACTTTTCGACAGACCCTATTACTACTGCTGTTTCTATATATCTATATCTAAGTACTAAGAGAAAGGGCGCAGATGAAGTTCACCGTCAGCCAGTCGGCCCTCATGAAGGCCCTCGCCGTGGTGTCCAAGGGGATGGGGACAAACTCGACGCTCCCCATACTCTCCGGGATCTACATGCGCGCGCACGAGGGCGCGATCGAGCTCCAGACGAACAACCTCGTCATCTCCGTGCGCCACCTCATCCCGGCCAACGTCGAGGAGCCGGGCGAGGTGGTGGTCTCCGGCAAGGTCATGACCAACATCGCCAAGGCCCTGCCCGACGCGGCGGTCACCTTCGAGGGCGCGGACCGCACGCTCGTGGTCTCGTGCGACAAGTCGACCTTCCGCCTCAACACGCTCAACCCGGCCGACTGGCCCGCCTTCCCGGACCTCACCCCCGAGAGCACGATCGAGCTGCCGGCGGACCTGCTCTCCCGCATGGTGGACAAGGTCTACAAGGTGACCTCCAAGGAGAACTCGCGGCCCATCCTCCAGGGCATCCTCCTCACCGTGGAGGACAACACCATCCGCCTCGTGGCCACGGACTCCTTCCGCCTCGCGGTCTGCGACTCCACGACCGAGGCGCCGGCGGGAGAGACCTTCCGCGCCATCGTGGGCGGCTCGGTCTTCCACGACGTCCTCGCCATGCCCTCCTCATCGGAGACCATCCAGATCGGCACCACGGAGAACCAGGTGGTCTTCTCCTTCGGCAACACGACCTTCGTCGCGCGTCGCATCGAGGGGAACTTCCCGGACTACAAGCAGCTCCTGCCGCCCTCCTGCACCACGGCGGTGACGCTCGACATCGCGGAGTTCTCCGACGCCCTCAAGCGCGTCTCGGTCATCGCCCTCCAGAACTCCTCCGTGCGCTTTGACATCGACGCGCAGGCGGGCCTCATGCGCCTCTCCGCGAGCTCGCCTGAGCTGGGCGAGTCCTCCGAGCTCCTCCCCGTGGAGGTGGAGGGCCAGGACCTCTCCATCGCCCTCAACTACCACTACGTGTTCGACTGCGTGAACGCGGTCTCCGGCGCGCAGGCCGTGCGTCTCGAGCTCCAGGGCTCCGTGCAGCCGGGCATCTTCAAGTCCAACGGGAAGGTGAACTACCTCTACCTGCTCATGCCCGTCCGCCTCTAGGAGCGCGGGCCGCGTGGGACTTCTGGTAAGAGAGCTCTCGCTCGTCGACTTTAGGAGCTTCGACCGCCTCGAGGTGTCCCCCGCCGAGGGGGTGACCGTGCTCGTGGGGCCCAACGCGGCCGGCAAGACCAACACGGTCGAGGCACTGCAGCTCCTCACGGCCGGCCGGTCCTTCAGGGCGCCGAGGCCGCGCGACCTCGTGCGCGACGGCGCCGCGCGGGCGCGGGCCTCCGCGCGGCTCGAGGGGGACGGCCGGGTGGTGGACGTGCGCTGCGACGTCGAGGCCGGCAGGAGGGGGTTCTGGCGCAACGGCAAGCGCTGCCAGGCCGCCGACATGCCAGAGTCCCTCATGAGCGTGCTCTTCACGCCGGACGACCTCGACATCGTGAAGCGGGGCGCCTCCTGCAGGCGAGACGAGCTGGACGGCTTCGGCCGGCAGGCCAACCGCGGCTACGCCAACGTCCAGGCCGCCTACACGCGCGCGGTCGAGCAGAGGAACCGCCTGCTCAAGGAGCCCGTGGTGGACGAGTCGCTCCTCGAGGCCTGGGACGCCTCGGTCGCCCTGGGCGGCGCCACGCTCCTGGAGGCGCGGCTCAGGCTCTGGGCGCGCCTCTCGAAGAAGGTGAGCGCGGTCTACGCCGACATCTCCGGCGGCGAGGAGCTCACCTGCTCCTACGTCTGCACGCTCGGCGAGGAGGCCCAGGGCCTCTCCCGCGACGACCTGCGCGACCTCTTCGCCGCGACGCTCGGTGTGCGCCGCGAGGAGGACCTGCGCCGGCAGCAGACCTGCGTGGGGCCTCACAGGGACGACGTGGCCTTCCTCATAGGGGGCCGGGACGCCCGGGCCTTCGGCTCCCAGGGGCAGCAGCGCTCCGTGGCCCTGGCCCTCAAGATGGCCGAGGTCGAGCTCGCCGAGGAGATCCTCGGCTCCTGCCCCCTGCTTCTTCTGGACGACGTGATGAGCGAGCTCGACGCCTCGCGGCGCGACGCCGTGGTGAGCTTCGTGGGCCGCGGCATCCAGACCGTGATCACCACGACGAACCTCGGGTACTTCTCGCCCGAGCTCCTGGGGGACGCGGAGGTGGTGCGCTTTGGCGAGAGATGAGATCTCCGCGGAGGTTGTTCGCCGCGAGGCCGCGCCCACGGCGCTCGGCGACGCGGTCTCCAAGGCGGTGACGCCGCCCGCCGGCGCGGGCAGGAGCGCCGCCCGCGCGTGGTACGAGGCCAACGGCGACATCGAGCGCGCCCACACCACGGGCACCTTCGTGCGCGACCCGCGCCGCGGCGAGGCGGGTCCTGTGCTCGTGGTCTACGTGGACTCCAAGGCCCGCGTCACGGACTTCTCGGCCAACAGCGAGGTCTACCTCGCCCGGCTCGCAAACGCCGGCTGCCCCTTCTGCAAGGTGGAGTTCAGGCTGAGCAGGTACCCGAGGCGGGACGTCGCCCGCGCGGGCGAGACGGGCGCGGCGCACGGCCGGACCGCGGCCGCCCCATTGCCCCAGAAGCCGCCCGCCGCCCCACGGCGCGCCCTCACCCCCTCCGAGCGAGACGAGATAGACGGGCTCTGCTCGGAGCTGCCGGAGTCCCTCCGCGGTGTGGTCTCGCGCGCGATGAGCGCGTCATATGAGCGTGATTTCGGCGAGCGGTAGTCCCACCACGCTCTTATCGTGAAAGCGGTCTCAGACGGCCTCTGAGCGCCCTCAGAAGCGGTAAGATTGACTCTCACGACTCATCGTTTTGCTCGTCTCGAGACTAAAAGACACCTGCGCGCCGGCCCGCAGCGGGCGGGCCCGGCAAGAGAGGACGTGCGCGTGGCAGAGAAGAACAAGAACACCTACGACGCCGGGGAGATCAAGATCCTCGAGGGCCTTGAGGCCGTGCGCAAGCGCCCGGGCATGTACATCGGCTCCACGAGCGCGAGCGGCCTGCACCACCTGGTCTACGAGGTGGTCGACAACTCCGTCGACGAGGCCCTGGCCGGCTTCTGCACCAAGATCTCCGTGACCATCCACGCGGACAACTCCATCACCGTGGTGGACAACGGCCGCGGCATCCCCGTGGCCAAGCACCCCGTGAAGAAGATCCCCACGCTCGAGGTGGTCCTCACCATCCTCCACGCCGGCGGCAAGTTCGACAACAGCGCCTACAAGGTCTCCGGCGGCCTCCACGGCGTGGGCGTCTCGGTGGTCAACGCCCTCTCCAAGCGCCTCGTGGTGCAGGTCAAGCGCGACGGCGGCATCTACGAGATGGAGTTCGAGCGCGGCAAGACCGTCAAGAAGATGCAGAAGGTGGGCACCTCCAAGGCCACGGGCACCACCACCACGTTCTGGCCGGACGACGAGATCTTCGAGACCACGGTCTATGACTACGACACCCTGCACGACCGCCTCCAGGAGATGGCGTTCCTCAACCGCAACCTCAAGATCACGCTCACGGACGAGCGCGAGCTCACCCCGCGCGTCGAGGAGTTCTGCTACGCGGGCGGCATCGTCGACTTCGTGAAGTTCCTGAACGAGGGCAAGGAGGTCGCGGACGGCCTCAAGAAGCCCATCTACCTCGCCGGCAAGTCCGAGGACGCCGACCCCGAGAAGATGGGCGAGGTCGAGGTGGCCATCCAGTGGAACACCTCCTACTCCGAGACGGTCATGAGCTTCGCGAACAACATCTACACCCCCGAGGGCGGCATGCACCTCGAGGGCTTCCGCACGGCCCTCACGCGCGTGGTCAACGACTACGCGCGCAAGCAGAACATGCTCAAGGAGAAGGACTCCAACCTCACGGGCGAGGACATCCGCGAGGGCCTCACCGCCGTCATCTCCGTCAAGCTGGGCGACCCGCAGTTCGAGGGCCAGACCAAGGCCAAGCTCGGGAGCTCCTTCATGCGCCCGCTCGTGATGAAGATCGTCTCGGACGGCCTCTCCGAGTACCTCGAGGAGCACCCCAAGCAGGCGCGCACCATCGTGAACAAGGCCCTGCAGGCGAGCAAGGCCCGCACCGCCGCGAGAAAGGCCCGCGAGGCCACGCGCAGGAAGTCACTCCTCGAGACGGCGCACCTCCCTGGCAAGCTCGCGGACTGCTCCGTGCGCGACCCCGAGGTCACCGAGCTCTTCATCGTGGAGGGCGACTCAGCAGGCGGCTCCGCCAAGGACGGTCGCCGCCGCGACATCCAGGCCATCCTCCCGCTGCGCGGCAAGATCCTCAACGTTGAGCGCGTGGGTGACCACCGCGCCTTCTCGTCCGACACCATCCAGTCCCTCATCACCGCCATCGGCACGGGCGTCACCGGCGCCGGCGGCACGGGCGGGGACTTCGACCTCTCCAAGGCGCGCTACCACAAGATCATCATCATGACGGACGCCGACGTCGACGGCGCCCACATCCGCATCCTGCTGCTCACCTTCTTCTACAAGTACATGCGGCCGCTCATCGACGCGGGCTACGTCTACGTTGCCTGCCCGCCGATCTTTGGCATCAAGGTCCGCAAGAAGATCCACTACGTCTACCCCAACGGCCGCGAGCCGGAGGACGAGATCCTCAAGCGCAGCATCCGCGAGCTGGGCTTCTCCTACGATGACGAGGAGCCCGACGAGTCCACCAACGGCAAGGTCAAGCGCCAGAAGAAGCCCTACACCGTGCAGCGCTACAAGGGCCTCGGCGAGATGGACCCCAAGCAGCTCGCCTCCACCACGATGGACCCGCGCACGCGCATCCTGCAGCGCGTGACCATCGAGGACGCCTCGGCGGCCGAGCGCGCCGTGCGCGAGCTCATGGGAAGCCAGGTCGAGTACCGGCGCGACTACATCGAGCGCCACGCGCACGACGCGCGCTTCCTCGACGCCTAACGCGCGGGACG